>CAYZDC010000022.1:18190-19927 GCA_964477045.1 uncultured Tissierellaceae bacterium
ATCAACCGTATCAACTATGCAGTTGTTAACTTAGAAAAATTAAACGTTTTCGAACAATTTTCTTTCAATATAAAGCGATTCCCAAATTATATTGTAGGCATGTTTATTATCTCTTATGAATTCTAAGAAAGTCTTTAGTCCCACTCTTTCCATTTCATATCTAGTTTTAAGTCCAGCAGTTTCAGTATCTATTGCTTTTCTAATTCTATGGCTATAGCGAAAAAGCAAATACTTATATACACTAAATTTATCTTTAAAATATATATAAAAAGTACCTAGTGCAATTTTAGAATCGTTAGTAATATCTACGATTGATGTATTATGATATCCCTTAGTATAAAAAGATCTTTCAGCAGAAAGGCAAATTCTTTCTAATGTTGCTTCTCCTCTTTTTGTTTTTGGCAAATTAACTATTTGTTGCTCTTCCATTTTATCTTCCCTTCAGGTGTAAAGATCTAAATAGAATCTAAACACACTTTTTTATTCTCGAATTATTAAATTTCTGTTCATATTCTGTTTATATATTATCATATTATAATAATACTATCAATAATTGAACGTAAATTAGTAAAGTTTCTGCAATTACATTTATACCTACTAATATATCCCCTACAAATAAGAAATATAAAAGACTTGCGATACGAAATTAGAAACGTATCTCAAGTCTTATTACTTAAAAATATTTAAATTTATTTTTTTACTTTTTTTCATTTTTTTAATAAATAGGCTAGATTACTAGCTAAATGTTTCATAATTCCTATACCTTCTGTATCTTCTTCTGCGTTTATGCGTCCACCAGCTCCTGCAACTCCAATGTTCCAATAGTTGGAGCCTACTACAAAGCAGTCATTTACCGTAGCCCAAAGAGCTATTTGTGAAAAAGCAAAAGTTTGACCTGTTCTTCTAGCAACTGTTATGGGCGCAACTAATTTTCTAGAAAATGCAGTTCCTTTCCAATCATAAGATTTTGAATTATCCACCATTTCATTGCCTATCCATCTTCCTGTAAATCCAGCCCTATCTAATAAAGATTTTAGTTTTGGAGTAATAGATGCATGATATACTGGCGATGCTAATATAATTGCATCTGCTTCAATCATCTTTAGAAGAATATCTTGAAAATCATCTTCAATATTACACTCTTTGTTGTCAACACAATAATAACATCCAGTACATTCACTAATATCTTTGCCCACTAGTGAAATGAACTCTGTATTTATACTTTCTTTTTCTAATTCTTCTAAGACTATTTTGGTAAAATACTCAGTATTTCCTCCCTTTCTCGGACTAGCACATATTGCTAATACATTCATTTCAATTCTCCTTTACTATTATTTTGATCATACTTACCCCAATATACTGCTGTTGCGGCCCATGTATAACCTGTTCCTGCACCTAATAGTACTGCTAAGTTCCCATCTCTTAATCTACCTAGTTTTTCTCCTTCATGTAATGATATAAACGCATCTGCGGATTGGCAGTGACCATACTCTTCAAGTACAAATGAGTTTTCTTCGGTTAGGTTATATCCTTCTAAAATTCCCTCTAATAAGGATCTTTTCATGAATATTGGTGCTAAAAAATCAATTTCTTCTACTTTAAATCCACTTTTTTCAGTAGCTTTTCTAATAACTTTCTCAAAATTATTTAATGAAATAGGATCCAGTCTAGTTCTCATACTATCAATATCTCTGACATCCAAATATTTATCTTTAGATGGAATATCCTTTGATTCAC
>CAYZDC010000023.1:0-19787 GCA_964477045.1 uncultured Tissierellaceae bacterium
TTACAATAAGAGTTAAAAATAATGCTGCAATATGCCATCCTATACTGCCAAAAGGCCCTGCTATAGCTCCAAAATAAGCACCACTATCTGGAGCACTCATTAATCCACCACTTATTGCACCTACTGTAAATTTCAATATCCAGCCTACTACTACAGAATATCCTATAGCTATACCTAGTGAACCAATAACAGGTATAAGGCCTATTAAGTCACCGTGTTTCTTGCCTCTCATTTCCATAGCCTTTTTAAAAGCTCCCAGTGGTCCAGTACCCATGGCTCTACCAAATGCCATTTCTCCTATTACACCAGTAAATCCAATTAAAATTACAAAGATGAAATAAGGGATTAAAAATGCTGCTCCTCCAAACTGTCCTACCCTATATGGGAATAACCAAATATTACCCATGCCTACTGCAGATCCTACACATGCTAAGATAAATCCAAACTTAGTGTTAAAACTATCTCTAGTTTCTAAGGAAGTACCTTTTTTATCAACCATAGTTTCACTCCTTAAAATGTAGTGTAAATTATCTCCTTTATAGAGAAAGCATGCTTTCTCTGTAAAGGATAATTGCTGTGAAAGATTATGTTAATATGTTTGCTTGCTTTTACAATATTATACTAGGGGCTCTAAACTTGCTTGGAAATGTCTTAGTACTGGTGGTTCCCATGTAATTTTATAACCTTTAACCTGATCTGCTCTTGCCTTAATAGCAATTAGGGCATCTGCCATCACATCAAAATGTGATTGAGTATAAACACGTCTTGGAATTGCCAGTCTTGTAAAGTCAAAGTCTGCTTTTAATTGTTCCCCTGTATCTGGGTCATTACCTAACATATAGGATCCAATGTCACAAGTTCTTATTCCAGCTTCTAAATACAATTCAACAGCCAATGCTTGGCCTGGGAATTCGTTATAAGGAATATGAGGGAACATTTCTCTAGCATCTATGAAAACTCCATGTCCGCCAATTGGTGATTGGTAAGCAATACCTGCATCATCTAACTTGCTTGCCAGGTATTCCATTTGTCCACTTCTATACTTTAGATAATCTTCATCTAAACCTTCATATAATCCTATGGAAAGAGCTTCTAAATCTCTGCCTGCTAGTCCTCCATAAGTTGTAAAGCCTTCAAAGGATATGGTTCTACCCTTTACTAATTGGAATAATTCTTTATCTTCTTTAACACCAAGTAATCCACCCATATTTACTATAGCATCTTTTTTAGCACTCATAGTAAACATATCTGCATAAGAAAACATTTCTTTTGTAATATCTTTAATAGATGAATTTTTAAATTCTTCTTCTCTTTGCTTAACAAAATAAGCATTTTCTGCAAATCTAGCAGCATCTATACATAGAGGGATATCATATTTTTTACAAACTTCTGATACATCTCTCATATTTTGCATAGATACAGGTTGACCACCTGCAGAGTTATTAGTAATGGTCATTACAATTAATTTTACTTTTTCTTTGCCATGCTCAAGTATTAATCTTTCTAACTTTTCTACATCCATATTTCCTTTGAAAGGTACTCTAACTTTTGGATCCAAAGCTTCTTTAACAACACAGTCAATAGCTCTTGCTCCTGCAATTTCCACATGAGCTCTAGTAGTATCAAAGAACATGTTTGAAATTGAAAAATCTCCAGGTCCCATTAAAAGACCAAATAATACTTTTTCAGCAGCACGTCCTTGGTGAACAGGTTGCATATATTTGTAACCAAATATATCTTCGCATGCCTCTAGTAGATTATAATAACTTCTACCTCCTGCATATGCTTCGTCACCTCTCATAACTCCTGCCCATTGGGAATCACTCATAGCGTTAGTTCCACTATCAGTTAGTAAATCAATATATACATCCTCGCCTCTTAGATTAAAAAGGTTGTAATCAGCCTCTTTAATCTTTTGTTCTCTCTCTTCACGAGTAAGAACTTTGATTGTCTCAACCATTTTGATTCTAAATGGTTCTGGTATATACTTAACAGCCATTTCTATTCCTCCTTTATGATATCGTTTGCATATATTAATTATATCATTGATAATATTAATAATCTATATATAATATAATAGTATAAATATTTAGGTTAACAATGATATACTTAAAATTAAGATAATTAAAAAAGAGGTGTTATTATGGCTAAAGGAAAAGACAAGACAAGTATAAGAGATTATTTTGTGAAAATATTAAATGGAATGGCTTATGGACTTTTTTCATCTTTATTAATTGGATTGATTATAAAGCAAATAGGAGTATTTTTTAGTATAGAAATACTGGTTACCTTTGGAAATATAGCTCAAAAACTTATGGGACCAGCAATTGGTGCTGGTGTAGCCCATAGTGTAGGAGCTCCTCCATTAGGTATATTTGCTTCAGTAGTAGTAGGGGCCATTGGAGCTGGTAGTATTAGTTTTGATGGAGCAACAGCTATAATAAACACTGGAGAACCTGTGGGGGCTTTTGTAGCAGCTTTAGCTGGAGCAGAATTTTCTAAATTTATAAAAGGAAAAACAAAAGTAGATATAGTTTTGGTTCCGCTAACTACTATTATAATAGGGGGTATGGTTGGCAAATATGTAGGTCCTATAATGAGCACAGTGATGACAGGAATAGGTTCATTTATTAATATGGCTACTGAACTGCATCCAATACCCATGGGAATTATTGTCAGTGTGGTAATGGGTATTATTTTAACCCTTCCAATAAGCTCTGCAGCTGTGGCTATTTCACTGGGACTTTCAGGATTAGCTGCAGGAGCTAGTACTGTTGGTTGTGCAGCAAATATGATAGGTTTTGCAGTAGCATCATATAGAGACAATGGATTTGGAGGTTTTATAGCTCAAGGTCTTGGCACATCTATGATACAGATCTCCAATATTCTTAAAAAACCAATAATATGGCTTCCAGCCATAATTGCCAGTGCCATACTTGGGCCAATATCTTCCCAAGTATTAAAAATGGAAGGAAACAAGATTGGGGCTGGAATGGGTACCAGCGGCTTGGTAGGTCAGTTTGGTATAATAGATACTATGGGCACTTCTCCAAGGGTTCTAATAATGATCCTTATGATGCATTTTATTTTACCAGGGATTATAGCCTTTCTAGTATCAGAAGCTATGAGGAAAAAAGGATTGATTAAAAAAGGTGATATGAAACTATAGAGCTAGTACTATAAGGGGGAGATGGATATGGAAAACAAACCTATATGCTATGTACCAAATAGAGAAATACCAGAAGTTTTTAGTGGGGTGCCAAGTTTTCTAGGCTTACCTGTTATTAAAACAAAAGAAGATTTAGAAAATAGTGATATAGTAATTTTAGGTGTGCCCTGGGAAGGGGTAAATACCAATGGTCCCTTTACCAGTGTTGAAATGGGAACAAAGACCATAAGGCAAGCATCTACTAGATATAGTGGATATTTACCAGATTACGATATTGATGTATTTGATTATTTTACTGGTGGGGATTATGGGGATGTGGCTGTTAAAAATGGAGATTATGATTTTACCTTTAAAAGCATAAGAGAAGAGTATAAGAAAATACTGGATGCAGATAAATTTCCAATTGTATTTGGAGGAGACCATTCTATATCCTACCCATTGATTAGTGAGTTTGGGAAGAAATATAATGGAAAAGTAGGAGTTATACACTTTGATGCTCATATGGATAATATGGAATCCTATGGAGAAGAAAAGTATGCACGTTGTTCTCCTTTTCATAGATTATATGAGGATGAGAATATAAACCCAAAGAATATGGTTCACTTTGGAATTAGGGGACCAAGAAATCACCCTGATGGATTAAAAACTGCTAAGAAGTATGGGGCTCATGTAATAACTGGAATGGAAATAAAATTAAATGGTGTATTAGAATCTATAAAAAAAGCAATTGAAATTGCCAGCGAGGGAACTGAAGCAATATATGTTACAGTATGTTCAGATATATTAGATATAGCAAATAACCCAGCTGGACCTCCAGACCCATGTGGTTTAACAACATTTGAACTGGCAGTTGCTCTTCATGAGTGTGGTAAAGCCAATTGTAAGGGATTTGACTATGTTGAGTTATATCCACCACAGGATCCTCAAAATGTTTCATCTCATGTTGCCTCCTGGATGACTATATATTTGTTAGCAGGGCTAACAAAAGGAAAATTTGATTTGTAAAATAATTTTTATCTTGACAAGTATTTTTCACCTATGATACAATAGACTTTAATTAAATACCTTAGCAAAGAAGGGAAATAGTAAAAAAGAAAGCTTTATAGAGAGCCAATGGGTGGTGGAAATTGGTAAGTGGAATTTTTGAATCCGTCCTGGAGCTATATTATCTTTTGAGTGAACTTTAAAGTTAATTAGGGTGGCAACGCGGGAGTATACTCTCGTCCCTTGTATTAGGGACGGGAGTTTTTTGTTTTTTGTTAATGAAGAAATGTGTTACGGACCGACGAGGGCGTCGCTCCCTACATATATGTAGGGAATGGTGCCCCCACCGTTCCGAAAATGTTTAAATTGTGAACTGTGCATTGTGCACTGTGAAATTAATATTAGGAGGTAAAAAACATGTTAGATATTAGAAGAATTAGAAGCAATCCAGAAGAAGTTATCCAAGCACTATCTAAAAGACATGGGGATTTCCCCATAGATCAGGTTTTGAGCTTAGATGAAAAAAGAAGAAATATAATTATCCAGGTGGAGGAAATGAAAGCAGAACAAAACAAGGTTTCAAAACAAGTTCCTATACTAAAAAAGGAAGGAAAGGATGTATCAGAAACTTTTGTCCAAATGAAAAAGCTATCAGATGAAGTAAAAGAATTAGACTTGGTCTTAAAAGAAGTGGATGAAGAAATTAAGAAAATTTTATTGCAAATACCAAATACTCCCCATGAATCTGTAGTAGAAGGAGAAACTGATGCAGATAATGTGGAAATAATAAAGTGGGGAGAGCCTAAAGAATTTGATTTTCAACCAAAGGCACATTGGGACTTAGGTGTTGATTTAAACATCCTAGATTTTGAAAGAGCTGCTAAGATTACAGGAGCTAGGTTTACAGTGTTTAAAGGATTAGGAGCTAAGCTTGAGAGAAGCCTGGTTAACTTTATGTTAGAAGTTCATACTACAGACCATAATTTTACTGAAATGGCCACACCCTATATGGTAAATAGAGATAGTATGATAGGAACAGGTCAACTGCCAAAGTTCGAACATGATATGTTTCATTTACCAGGAAAAGATTACTTCTTGGTACCAACAGCCGAAGTTCCATTAACAAATCTACTTCGGGATGAAATAATTGATGAAAAAGATCTTCCTATATATTACACTGCATACACTCCATGTTTTAGACAAGAAGCAGGTTCAGCAGGAAGAGATACCAGAGGATTAATAAGAAATCATCAATTTGATAAGGTAGAACTTGTAAAATTTACTAATAGAGAAGATTCCTATGAAGAATTGGAAAAACTGACCCAAAGTGCAGAGGAAATTTTAAAAAGATTAGGTCTCCCATATAGAAAGGTTATGCTAAGCACTGGAGACTTAGGGTTTTCATCAGCTAAAACCTACGATTTGGAAGTTTGGATGCCTAGTTATAACAGGTATGTGGAGATTTCATCTTGTAGTAATTTTGAGGACTTTCAGGCTAGAAGGGCTAATATTAGATATAGAAGGGAAGATAATAACAAAGTAGAATACCTTCATACTTTAAATGGGTCAGGCCTAGCAGTAGGAAGGACCTTAGCAGCAATTTTGGAAAACTATCAAAATGAAGATGGCTCAGTTACCATACCTGAAACCTTAAGGGATTATTTTAATGGGGAGGCTAAAATTAAATAGCATAACTAAAGTAACAGTGGTTATTTAATGCGTTAATAGAGCTTTTAAGGCTAAAAGTTGGAATTGTTATTGTATTATCAGTATAAAGTGTTGTATAATGAATCTGTAAGGCATAAAGCCATATATAATAGGAGGGGGATTTAATGTCAAGGAAATCGTTATCAATTATGTTAGTATTATTACTAGTTGTATCAATGTTAGCAGGATGTGGAGAAAAAGCACCATCTACTGGTGACACTGGCGGTAAAGATGAATTTATCTCAATAGCAACTGGAGGAACAGCAGGTACTTATTTTCCACTAGGTGCAGCAATCGCAAAGATCTATAATGACAATATTGATGGAGTTACAGCAAATGCTCAATCAACAGGTGCATCTGTAGAAAACATAGGATTAGTTTCCAAAGGCGAAACAGAAGTAGCTTTTATCCAAAGTGATATTACATTTTATGCTTACACAGGAACAGAAAGTTTTGCAGATACAGGAAAAGTAGAAAACATTCGTGGTATGGCTATGCTTTATCCAGAAGTAATCCAAATTATAGCAACTAAAAGTTCTGGAATAGCTAGTATAGAAGACTTAAAAGGCAAAAAAGTAGCAATAGGAGCTCCTGGATCAGGAACTGAAGCTAATGCTAGACAAATATTAGCAGCTCATGGAATGACTTATGATGATTTAGCTAAAGCAGACTACCTTTCTTTTGGTGAAGCAGCTGACCAATTAAAGAGTAAGCAAGTAGATGCAGCATTTGTAACAGCAGGATTACCAACTTCAGCAGTAACAGAAGTATCTCAAACTGCAGATGTAGTAATAGTTCCAATGGAAAAATCAAAGATTGTAGAACTTAATGCAGAGTTTCCATTCTATACAGAAGTTACAATACCAGCTAATACCTACAGAGATCAAACTACTGACTTAACAGCAACTGCTGTAATGGCAATGCTAGTAGTACCTGAGGACTTAGATGAAGATCTTGCTTATGAAATGACTAAGCAAATATTTGAGCAAAGACAAGTAATAATAGATACACATGATAGAGGTAATGATATAAAACTAGAAACAGCTATTATAGGTATGCCTATAGAATTACATCCAGGTGCAAAACGTTATTATGATGAAAAAGGAATCAAGTAAAGAAAAAAGATTGGGAAAAGGTGCTGAAGGTTTCTTCAGTACCTTCCCCAATTATATACTTGTATCAATAATCATTATCATAAGCCTATCTATTATTCTATTAGTGCCAGTAAAAGTTTTAATAGCCCAAGATTATAAATCTGGAGAATATTTAAAATCATGGAGAGTAAAGAATGGAGAAGGTTTTACGGTGGAATATATACATTCAGTTCAATTAACTCCAGTTACTGAAACATATACAGTAGATAATATGGATATTATACTAAATGAAACTACTTTTGAATCCTACGGAGCTGGTTTACCATCCACTACTCCTTATACCTTTGAAATTACAGAAAGTGGTTTTAGAATATTCGATATCAATGAAATAATGGACTATTTGGTATATAGAACAGGTGCAGAAAGAGCTAATCATAAATTAATCTTGAAAAATAAAGACTACCAGTTTCTAAGCTTTTCTAAACCTAGAACGGGAGTACAGTTTAAAATTAAAAGTATGAGATTTTTCTCATATGTAATTAGGGAGGGTTTTAATTGAAAGATGAAAAAAGAATAACAGATTCTGAAGAAGCATTAGACGTAGATCAGTTAATGGAAGAATTTGATTTAGAGACATCTAGGCTGAGAAAATTAAAAGGTAACATTGGTAGAATTGCCATGGTTATAGCTGTTGCAATGTCATTGTTTCAGCTTTATACAGCAGGTTTTGGTACATTAATTTCTGCTAGACAGAGATCCTTACATATTATGTTTGCCTACACATTAGGATTTTTATTTTACCCAGCTAGACAAAAAACTAAAAAAGATAAAGTTGCTATTTTAGATGTTGCACTTATTGGTTTGGTATTAGTAGTATTCGGATATCTTTTTATATTTTATAAAGAAATAGCAGTAAAGGGTACAAATGTTACAACTATAGACATGATATTAGGAGCATTAGCAATATTAATTACATTAGAAATTACTAGAAGAGTAGTAGGACCTGAACTTCCAATAGTTGCTATAGTGTTTTTATTATATGCTAAAATGGGGCCCTATTTACCAGGCTTATTAGCTCATAGAGGTTATAGTTTTGAAAGAATTATTTCTCATATGTACTTAGCACTTGAGGGTATAATGGGTATACCATTAGGTGTATCTGCTACATTTGTATTTATGTTTATCTTATTTGGAGCATTTTTAGATAAAACAGGAGTAGGTAAATTCTTTATAGACCTGGCATATTCCCTAACTGGACACTATAGAAGTGGTCCTGCAATGACGGCTGTTTTAGCCAGTGGATTAATGGGGTCAGTATCAGGATCTTCAGTAGCCAATACAGTAACAACCGGTGCATTTACCATACCTTTAATGAAGAAAACAGGATATGAACCACACTTTGCAGGTGCAGTAGAAGCAGCATCTTCTACCGGGGGACAAATAATGCCTCCTGTAATGGGTGCAGCAGCATTTATAATGGCAGAATTTACAGGTTTCTCATACTTAAATATAGTAGCAGCAGCAGCAATCCCAGCAATTTTATACTATTTTGCAGTAGGGACTATGGTTCACTTAGAAGCATGTAAATTAGGATTAAAAGGATTACCAAAAGAAGACTTGCCTAAACTTAGTAAGATTCTTATGGCAGAAGGTTATTTATTAATTCCCCTATTTGCAATAATTGCATTTTTAATGATGAAATTACCACCAACATTATCTGCATTTATGGCTATTATAATAAGTATAATAATAGCAGTGGGAGCTTCACTTATTAAAAGAAATAAAAGTTTTGGAATCAAAGAATTACTTGGTGCATTAGAATCAGGAGCAAAAGGATCAGTTGGAGTAGCTTGTGCCTGTGCTTGTGCAGGTATGATAGTAGGAGTAGTTACACTAACTGGACTTGGCCTAAGACTAGCTGAATTAATAGTAACATTAGCTGGAGGAAATCTATT
The DNA here is from genome assembly GCA_964477045.1 of uncultured Tissierellaceae bacterium. GTDB lineage: Bacteria > Bacillota > Clostridia > Tissierellales > Tissierellaceae > CAYZDC01. The sequence goes on from CAYZDC010000023.1 coordinate 8,910, forward strand.
ACCAACATTATTCTTAACCATGATAGCTTCTATTATACTAGGAATGGGATTACCTACAACAGCAAAGTATATTGTACTAGCTACAATGGCTGTTCCAGCCCTTACAAAATTAAATGTAAACTTAATGTCAGCTCATTTATTTATCCTTTATTTTGGAGTAGTAGCAGATATTACACCACCAGTTGCACTGGCCGCATACGCAGGAGCAGGAATTGCAGGTGCCAACTCTATGAAGACCGGATTCTCCGCCTTTAAAATAGCCTTGGCAGCCTTTATAGTACCATATATATTCGTAATTGACCCTTCTTTAATTCTTGTTAAAGAAATAGTAGGAACTACAATTACTTTCCTTCCTATATTAAGCGCAGTACCTATGATAATTAGTGCTGTAATAGGGATAGTCTGCTTGGCAGGTGCAGTTCAAGGATATCTAATAAGCTATACGAAGATTTATGAAAGATTATTACTAGGAGTAGCTGCATTTTTACTACTAAGCCCAGGATTATTTACAGATGCCTTTGGTTTAGCAGCATTAGCAATAGTATATTTCTTCCAAAAAGCTAGAGAAAAAAGAGTAACCGTAGGTTAAATTTAAACTAAATAGTGAATAAAAATAGGCCAAACTTGAAGAGTTTGGTCTATTTTCTTTTAAAGCATATTTGTAGAAAGGGAAAAATAGGAGTATAATAGATAAGACTATTTATATAAGTCGTGGTTTTAAAGTGGAGGGTAACTAATGTTTAAAGTAATTAAGTATGAAGATATAGATAATAACAAAATAGACGGTAAGCATATATTAATAGATGTGAGAAGTCCCTGGGAATTTAGAACTGAAAAAATTCCCGGTTCTATTAATATACCAATTTTTAGTGATAAAGAAAGAAAATTAATTGGAACAACATATATAGAAGATAGCCCAGAAGAGGCTAAAAAAATGGGTATAAAGTTTGCTTCAGAGAAACTTCCCGCCATATATGAAGAGGTAGCTAACTTGGATAAAGAATATGACAAGCTAATATTTTTTTGTGCCAGAGGTGGCTTTAGAAGTAGCTCTTTAGTTTCACTTTTTATGACAATTGGTGTTAATTCGTTTAAATTAGACAAAGGATATAAGGGATATAGAAAGTATATTAATGAAAATTTACCAAAAATAGTAAAGGATGTAAAGTTTGTAGTCCTATATGGAAATACAGGAGCTGGGAAAACAGATATATTGAAAAGTTTAAAAGACCGTGGAATGGATATTCTAGACTTGGAAGCTTGTGCCAATCATCGAGGCTCTATTCTTGGAAGCGTTGGACTTGGTCAACAAAGCACACAAAAAACCTTTGAAAGTCAGATATATAAAACTCTAAAAGACAGAAAGAAAGATCTGGTATTTGTAGAAGGTGAAAGCAAGAAAATAGGAAAAGTAGTAATACCTGAATATATATATGAAAAGATGAACAAGGGAATTAATATATGTATTGATACAAAATTAGAGCTAAGAATTGAAAACATATTAAGAGATTATGTTCATGGAACAGATGAAGAATTAATAGCTGCGCTAAATTACTTAAGGCAGCAACTAGGCCATGAAAAGATAGATAATTATATCTATATGATTAATCAGGGTCAATATGGACAGATTATTGGTGACTTAATGATAAATTATTATGACCCTCACTATGAATATAAAAATAGAAAATATGTAAAAACTTTTAATAATGATAACAGTATATTAACTGCAGATAAGATAATTAAATGGACTGAAGATAAGAAAAACACTTAATTCTTTTAAAGAAAAGTGTTTTTTATTTTTATTAGTGGGTATACATAAAAATTTTGAATATTTAAATTAAATTGACAATTTCTGAATATTCAACTATAATGAAATCGTAGGATAATTACAAATATACATAATTTAAGGGGGACAAATGTATGAAGAGATTTTTAAGTATAGTATTAGTTTTATGTTTAGTACTTAGTGTTGTAGGTTGTAGTAGTCCAGCCTCAGATACACCTGATACAGGCACACAGCCAGCTGCAGATGCAGGCAAAGGCAAAGTTGCTATAATTACTAATACACTTTCTCAAAATGAGGAAGAGTATAGATCCGCACAACAAATGGTAGAAAAATATGGCGATAGAGTAATTCATGAACTATGGCCAGACAATTTTATGGCAGAGCAAGAACAAATGGTAAGTATAGTAACTAAAATAGCATCAAATCCTGATGTAAAAGGCTTAGTTATTAATCAAGCTGTTCCAGGAACCAATGCTGCTGTAGATAAACTATTAGAAACTAGAGACGATATATTTATTGTATATTGTACTCCACAAGAAAATCCACCAGACGTTGCAGACAGAGCAGATTTAATTTTAATGCCTGACGAGTTAAAAATGGGAGACAACATTCCAGTTCAAGCTAAAAAATTAGGTGCAAAAACTCTAGTACATTATTCATTCCCAAGACATATGTCACAAGTACTACTTTCATCAAGAAGAGCGCTTATGATAGACAAAAGTAAAGAAATAGGAATTGATTTTGTAGATGCAACAGCTCCAGATCCAACAGGAGACCAAGGAGTTACAGGTGCACAACAATTTATCCTTGAAGACGTACCAAAGATGATAGAAAAATATGGAAAAGATACAGCATTCTTCTCCACAAACTGTTCAATGCAAATTCCTTTAATAAAAGCTACAATGGATGCAGGCGGAATATATCCACAACCTTGTTGTCCATCACCATATCATGGATTCCCAGGAGCATTAGGGATTGAATCTGTAGCATTTTCACCAGAAGGTATGCAACATGTAATAGATGAAACAACTAGAATATTAACTGAAAATGGTGGAGAAGGAAGATTCTCAACTTGGCCAGTTCCAGTAGCTATGATGTTTACTAATGTAGGAACAGAATATGCTATGAAATGGATGGACGGAGAAGTTGGAGAAACATTAGATGTACCAGCTCTAGAAGCATTAATGGGCGAATATGCAGGTGTTAAGGTAGAAACTTCATCATATGTAGAAGAATCAGGTACAGAATTCCCTACATTTAAATTAGTAATAATGGATTTCTTAACTTATGGTGAAATAAAAAATTAAGTTAAATTTAATTAAATGAAATAGAGTAAATTTGAATATAAGGGGATGTGAGAAGAACAATTACATCTCCTTATATGCTTTTAAACAGTGAATAACATAAAATGTAACTAAGGGAGGTATGACTTTGGATGATATCCTTCTAAATATAAAAGATGTTTCTAAAGAATATTATGGTAACAGGGTCTTAAAAAATATTAATATTGAAATAAAAAAGGGAGAAATACATGCACTTATTGGAGAAAATGGGGCAGGTAAATCTACCTTAATGAATATACTTTTTGGTATGCCGGTAATACATACCACTGGAGGCTTTGAAGGAACTATAGAAATAGAGGGCTCTCCGGTAAATATCAAATCACCACATGAAGCTATGCTTTATGGTATAGGAATGGTTCATCAGGAATTTATGTTAATACCAGGTTTTACTATTACTGAAAATATAAAGATAAACAGAGAAATAACTAAAGCTAACCCAGTAAGCAAAGTATTTGGAAAAAAACTAGAAACCCTAGATGTGAAAGCTATGAACAAAGATGCAAGACGTGCATTAGATACCTTAGATATGGATATAGAAGAATATACAAAGGTAGCAGGCCTACCTATAGCCCATATGCAATTCTTGGAAATAGCTAGAGAAATTGATAAAACAAACATTAAGATTTTAGTCTTTGACGAACCTACAGCAGTTTTAGCAGAAGAAGAAGCCCAAAATCTATTAGAGGCAATAAAGAAATTAGCCAGTACTGGCATAGGAATTGTGTTTATTAGTCATAGGTTAGATGAAATTGTAGATGTTGCAGACAGGGTAACAGTTTTAAGAGATGGAGAATTAGTAGAAACTAAAAATGTTAAAGATACAAATGCAATAGAAATAGCTCAATTAATGATTGGAAGAAAAGTATCCATAGATCGAATAGAAAGAGCTGAAAGCAAAATAGAAGAAGAAGTAATATTAAGTGTAAAAGACCTACATGTTGCTATGCCTGGAGAAAGAGTCAAGGGAATAGACTTAGAAGTTAGAAAAGGTGAAATCTTAGGGATAGGCGGTTTGGCAGGTCAAGGCAAGCTAGGTATTGCCAATGGGTTAATGGGAATATACCCATCTAAAGGTAGTGTGTTATTTAGGGGAAAACAACTCCAATTGAATAATCCAAAAGCTTCCATAGTAGAAGGATTAGGATTCGTAAGTGAAGATAGAAAAGGAATAGGTCTACTGTTAGACGAATCTATTGAGTTAAATATAGCATTTACAGCAATGCAAATCGATGATGCATTTCTAAAAAAGATTGGTCCATTTAAATTCAAAGATACCAAAGAAATAAGAGAACATGCTTTAAAAATGATAAAAGACTTGGATATTAGATGTATATCGCCTGCTCAATCTACAGGTAGATTAAGTGGTGGTAATCAACAAAAGGTATGTGTTGCCAGAGCTCTAACACAAAACCCAGCAATTTTATTTGTATCTGAACCAACAAGAGGAATAGATATAGGGGCTAAAAAAATTGTAATAGATGTACTTAGAAAATTAAATGAAGAATTGGGAATGACAATAATAATGACTTCTTCAGAACTTGCTGAACTTAGAAGCATATGCGATAAAATAGCAATAATAGTTGAAGGAAAAGTTGAAGGAATTCTATCCCCTACAGACTCAGATGCTGATTTTGGCTTGATGATGTCAGGAAGTAAAAAAAGAATCGATGAAGGGGGGAGTTCTCAATGACAGAAACCAAAGAAATAAAGGAAAAAATAACTATAAAAAGTATTATTAATCATATAGGAATTCCTACTTTATTTGTAGGATTATTTTTAGTGTTTATAGTTATACTTGGATCTTTTCTAGGTATATCCATGGGCACATTAGTTAGTGATACTATTAAGAGAACCGGAATGAATGGAATACTAGTCTTAGCAATGGTACCTTCTATACAATCAGGTACTGGGCCAAACTTTGCTTTACCAGTTGGAATAGTCTGTGGACTATTTGCCCTTGTAGTTTCAATAGAATTTGGACTAATGGGATCAACATTAATGATAGTAGCAATATTATTTGCCATTTTTCTAGCCATAATAGTAGGATACTTTTATGGAAGATTACTTAATGCAGTTAAGGGTTCAGAAATGACCATAGCCACCTATACAGGGTTTTCCATTGTAGCCCTTATGAATTTAGCATGGTTAATGATACCTTTTCAAAACCCGAAAATGCGTTGGTTTATGGGAGATGGCCTTAGGGAAACCATACAATTAGAAGGTGTGGGAGCAGCACAAATATTAAATAACTTTTTAATGTTTCAAATAGGTGATGTTATAATACCTACTGGCTTGTTATTAGTCTTTCTTGGAGCATGTGCCTTGGTTTGGTTGTTCTTTAAATCAAAAACTGGAATAGCCATATCTGCAGGAGGCATTAATGAAAAATTTGCCTTAGCTTCAGGACTAAATCACAATAGAGGCAGAATAATTGCCAATATAATATCAACAGTTTTAGGAGCTGTGGGGATAATAGTTTATTCTCAAAGTTATGGATATGCTCAATTATATGGAGGCCCATTAATGATGGCATTTGGTGCAGTTGCAGCAGTATTAATTGGTGGAGCTACAGCCCAAAGAGCAAGGGTATTCCATGTAATAATTGGTGTAGTATTATTTCAAGGCTTGTTAACAACAGCATTGCCTGTAGCAAATATAGTATTTGAAGGAACTGATCTTTCAGAAACAATGAGAATGATAATCCAGAACGGAATAATCCTATATGCCTTGACACAAGTAAAGGGGGGAGGAAAGTAATGGATAATCTAGAACAAAAGAAGTTAAAAGGAAATCAAGAAAAATCCACATGGATTTTAGATAATTTAGTAACAATTATATTTGTAGTATTTATTGCCTTTGGCTTTATGGTTTCAAAAGGTGTATCAATAAATTATTTTTTAACAGAATTATCCAGTAGAATATTTAGAAATTCATTTTTAGTACTTTCCTTGATTATACCTGTAATCGCAGGGCTTGGATTGAACTTTGGTATAGTAATCGGAGCAATGGCAGGTCAAATTGCCATGGCTACAGTAAGATATTTTGAAATTGGTGGACTATTAGGATTGGCACTATGTTTTGTCATCACTTTACCCTTAGCCACATTATTTGGATATTTTACAGGAAAACTTTATAACAAGACTAGAGGTCAGGAGATGATCGCCAGTCTAATAGTTGGTTTCTTTGCAAATGGTATTTATTACTTCCTGTTTTTATTTGCAGTAGGTGCCATAATAAAAGTTCCAGCAGATCATCCTATGATAAAGCCTGATAATGGAATTGGTGTTAGAATGAGTGTGGATTTAGGAAATATAAAATATTCCATGGATAATATTCTTCAAATTCCCTTTATGTGGACTATTTTAATAGTATCCGTAGCCATACTACTTTTAATAACTTACAAATACCGTAAAGCTAAAAAAGATCCTAGTATGCAACAAAATAAATTGATGTTTGGATTAAACTTAGTAGCAGCTCTTATTATGATAGCAATAAGTATTTATGCTATAGTTGCAAAAACTGCTTTAATGATGGTAGCTAAAACACCAGTAATAACTGGATTATTTATTGTAGGCTTATGTGTGTTTACAGAACTTATTATGAAGACAAAATTAGGCCAGGACTTTAAAAGTGTAGGACAAAGCCAACATATTGCAGAGATTTCAGGAATAAATGTGGATAGAACTAGAATAATAGCCACAATAATGTCTACAGTACTGGCCTCTTGGGGACAGATAATATTCTTGCAAAATATGGGTACCTTAAACACCTATAATGCCCATACACAAATAGGTATGTTTTCAGTTGCATCACTGTTAGTAGGTGGAGCTTCCACTTCAAATGCAAATATAAAACATGCCATAATTGGTACCATATTATTTAACTCTATGTTTATAATGTCACCTGAAGTTGGACAAGCAGTATTTGGTAATGCGATTTTAGGAGAGTATTTTAGAACATTTATGGTTTATGGAGTTATAGGTCTTGCTCTAGGAATATATGTATGGAAAGCAAACAAGCAAGCTAAGATAACCTTAGAATAAAATATCAGTGAGGTGCAAAATGAGAAAAAAATATTTAGACAGGCTAGTAGGCCTATTGAATAAGAGTAATATGGATGCAATATTAATTGCTCCATCAGAAGAAATGGAATTTATCATGGGACACAACACACATATATGTGAAAGATTTCAAGCATTAATCATTAAGAAAGATGGTACTTACTTTTATATCTGTAATCTATTAACAGTAGGTGAAATAGAAGATGTATTAGGACCAGATATTCCTGTCTATGGATGGTTTGATGGGGATGAGTTTACCCATACAGTAAAAAAAGCCTTTGAAGAACATGACCTTATAGGCAAAACTATAGGTGTAAACTCAACAGAAAGAGCTTTTTTAATACTTCAAATTATGGAGGCAATGGATGTTAAATTTGTGAATGGTAAGCCTATTCTTGAAGAAATGCGAATGATAAAAGATGAAGAAGAAATTGCAAACCTTAGAATGGCAGCCCATATAACAGATGAATCCTTTGAAGAATTATTAAAATTTATTAAGCCAGGAATAAAAGAAGCAGATATATCAAATAAAATGAATGAAATATTTAAAGCTAAAGGTGCAGATGAGGGATTTACAATGGTTTGTTCAGGGCCAAATTCATCATATCCTCACTATGCAGGAGATCAAAGAGTTATTCAAGAAAAAGATGTAATAATACTTGACTGGGGTTGCAAATACAATAACATGTGTGCAGATATGTCTAGAACAGTATTTGTAGGTGGCATAACAGAAGAAGAAAAGAAAATATATAATATAGTGTTAAAGAGTCAATTAGCAGGGGAAGCAGCAGCTGTAGAAGGAGCTTATATTCCAGATATAGATCGTGCATCTCGAGAAATAATCCAAGAAGCAGGCTATGGAGATTACTTTTTCACAAGGCTAGGCCACGGTATAGGATATTCAGTACATGAAGCTCCGGATATAAAAGCCAGCAATAAAAGAAACCTAGAAAAAGGAATGGTTTTCAGTATTGAACCAGGAATTTATATAGCTGGTAAAGTTGGAATGAGAATAGAAAACATAGTAGCTATAACAAAGGATGGAAGGGAAATATTAAATCAAGCTTCAAATGAAATTAAAATAATATGCCCTTTAGACTAAAGGGACAAAGGGACAGGTTAACTGTCCCTTTAAATTTTTTGTTATTTAAACTATAGTTCCTATATTAGATATAAATTTGCTCTTAAAGGGTAAAGAATAAATAAGTATATAATAAGGGGTGGGGCAATGAAAAATGATGTATTACTAAATGCTCAATTACAGGTAAAAAAAGCATGTGAAAAGCTGGGACTAGAAGATCATATTTATGAATTATTAAAAGAGCCACAAAGAGTATTGGAAGTTTCTATTCCAGTTAAAATGGATGATGGAACCTATAAAGTGTTCAAAGGCTATCGTTCTCAACATAACAATGCCCTGGGTCCATACAAAGGTGGTATAAGATTTCATCCAGATGTAGATATGCATGAAGTAAAAGCACTTTCAATTTGGATGACCTTTAAAGGTGGAGTAATGGGAGTTCCCTATGGTGGAGGTAAAGGTGGTGTAACAGTAAATCCTAAAACCTTATCCCAAGGAGAACTAGAAAGATTATCAAGAGGTTATATTGATTTGACCTATAAATACTTAGGGGAAAGAATGGATATTCCTGCGCCAGATGTTGGTACCAATGGTCAAGTAATGGCCTGGATGACTGATGAGTATATAAAGTTAACAGGAGATTATACACTTGGAGTTATTACTGGAAAACCTGTAGAATGGGGTGGTTCTTTAGGTAGGACTGATGCCACTGGTTACGGGGTATCAGTTGTAGCAAGAGAAATTCTTGGGAAAAAAGGTATAGATGCGAAAACAGCAACAGCAGCTCTTCAAGGATTTGGTAATGTAGGTAGTTTTACAGGAAAATATCTGCAACAACAAGGTATAAAGGTATTGGCAGTAGCAGGTCATGATAAGGGTGAAGAATTTGCCATCTACAATGAAAATGGCATGAATATGGAAAAGCTTATTGAATTTAGAAAGAAGAATAAAAATCTAAAGGAATTTCCAGATACCAAGATAATATCTATTGAAGAATTTTGGAGTTTAAAGGTAGATTTAATGGTACCTGCTGCATTGGAAAATGTTATAGATGAAGATGTAGCTAAATTAATCAAGGCTAAAATAGTCTGTGAAGCAGCAAATGGTCCCATAACTCCAGAGGGAGACAAGGTCTTAGAAGAAAGAGGGATATATGTTACCCCAGATATTCTTACTAATGCAGGAGGAGTAACAGTCTCTTATTTTGAATGGGTTCAAAACCGTTATGGATATGCTTGGGAATTTGAGGAAGTTCAAGATAAAGAAGAAAAAGCTATGGTTGATGCCTTTAATAATATTTGGAAAGTGGCTGAAGAATATAGTGTTACCATGCGAGAAGCAGCCTATATGTACTCAATTCTAAAAGTTTCAGAAACTATGAAATTAAGAGGTTGGTGCTAGTTTTACAAAAAAAGTGAGAATAAGGGTCATCCTAATTCTCACTTTTTAGCTTTTAATTAACCTTTCATTTTAGCTTGAAATTTTTTCTTTTCTTCTTCATTACGAGCTTCAAAAGGTTCATATTTTTCTTTTAATTCTTCTTTACTAAGTACTTCTCTTGCTTGACTAAATAATTCTTTTTCTTCTTCGTCCATATGGTGAGTTAAAACTTCTTTTAAAACACTGAATTTCGCATCCCAGGTTTCATTGTCTACAGATGTTCTGTCTAAGAGACTTAATTGATAAGCACCTAAATTGTGTTCTTCTATCATTTCTAAAACAACATCTTTTCCTTCCTCATCTGACTTAGATTTCACATCTTTAAATAATACCTTTTCTTCTGCCTCATGATGACCATGAATTTTTATATTTAGTTCATCGAATAAGGCTTTCTTTTTGTCGGATTTTGCAGTTTCAATTTTTTTGATTAATTTTCTAAACTCTTCATGTTCTGATTTAATTTCTTGTAAAATATCCAAATCTATCACTCCTGTCTCTTATTATAGTACTTCTGCTTGATAAATACCCATTATGAAAAAGCAATAAACAGAAATTTATAAAACAATTAAAATAATTCAATAAAGTGAAAATAGGATAAAGTTTTTGTTTAAAATAAAAAATAGCCGGGTAAAAGTATTAATAAGGTGAAGGGTTCACCTACTTGCTTTGAAATAAGGCAAGTTAAGTATAACTTGGAGGTAAAAATGGACAAGAAAATTATAGGAGTATTTCAAACAGAAGCAGCAGCAATTAAAGCCATAGAAAGACTAAAAGACCTTGGATATGCTGACTCGGAAATTTCAGTTCTTGCCCGCCAAAAGGATAAAGTAGACAGAATAGCAGATATAACAGATACAAGCCTAGATGGTGGAGCAGCAGACGGAGCTGTTGGTGGAGCAGTAACCGGTGGAGTCTTAGGCGGAATAGGAGCTCTATTGCTTGAATTAGGAGTATTTGCCATACCTGGCATTGGACCTTTCTTAGCAGCAGGACCAATAGCTGTAACTCTGGCAGGAATAGTAGCCGGTGGAGCCTTAGGTGGCATGGTAGGTATGCTTGTTGATTTAGGATTCAACGAAGAAGACGCTAAAGAATATGAAACCTATTTACAAAGAGGAGATATATTAGTTTTAGTGGATGATAAGGACAATAGAGAATTAGTGCAAA
>CAYZDC010000024.1:0-12124 GCA_964477045.1 uncultured Tissierellaceae bacterium
TATTACAAAAATAGAGAAGCGATTGTAGTTGAATAGTTAAAGCAAGATAGTGAGTATTATCACTATCTTTTTTTAATTGTATATTGCAATTTCCTTTAGTCTCATATATATTTATTATCAATGGCATTTAAATTCCAACAAGTTAGGAGGAATAATATGAAAATTATTGTAGATGGTATGGGAGGAGACAATTCGCCAGTAGAAATTGTTAAAGGTTCCGTAGATGCAGTATTAGAATATGATATTAATATTATAATAGTTGGAAATGAAGATATAATTACAAGAGAACTGAATAAGTACACTTACCCAAAAGAAAAAATTGAGCTATTACATTCTGAACAAGTAATCAGTAATGATGAAGATCCAGCTCTTGCTATTAGAAGGAAAAAAGATTCTTCTATGGTAGTAGGTCTTAAAGCACTTTCAGAAGGATTAGGACATGGATTTGTATCTGCAGGAAGCACAGGAGCACTCTTAGCAGGTGGGTTATTTATTATTAAAAGAATTCCTGGTATTGATAGAGCTGCTTTAGCTATTGGATATCCAACCCTAGATGGGATGGCTCTTTTAGTTGATGGTGGGGCCAATGTAGATTGTAAACCAGAGTATTTAAATCAATTTGGCATAATGGGCTCCATTTATATGGAACATGTAATGGGAATTACCAATCCAAAAGTAGGTCTAGTTAATATCGGAAAAGAAGAAGGGAAAGGCAATACACTTACTAAAGAAGCCTATGAGCTGCTAAAAAATAGTCCAATAAATTTTATTGGTAATATAGAAGGCCGAGAATTGCCTACAGGAGTTGCAGATGTTATCTTATGTGATGGATTTGTTGGAAATATAATACTAAAATTAACAGAAGGCATGGCTATATCTATTTTTGATAATTTAAAGGAAATATTCCTTAAAAATACAAGAACTAAAATTGGAGCCCTTTTGTTGAAACCTGGATTAAAAGAATTTAAAGCAAAAATGGATTACAGAGAATATGGCGGTGCACCCTTATTAGGTACTAAAAAACCTGTTGTAAAAGCTCATGGAAGTTCTGATGCACTGGCAATAAAAAATGCAATTAGACAATTAATCCATTTTATAGAAAAAGATGTAATTAATATTATTAGTGAAAATTTTAATAGAATTGAAAATTAAATATAAATAGGAGGAAATAAAATGCTTTTAGAAAAAATCAAAGATATTGTAGCAACTCAGTTTAATGTAGATATAAATACCATTAGTTTAGAGACATCCTTTAGAGATGATTTAAATGCAGATTCATTGGACCTAGTAGAATTGATTATGGCATTAGAAGATGAATTTGGTTTAGAAATTGAGGATGAAGACTTAGATTCCATTAAAACAATAGGGGATGCTTTAAATTATTTAACTAGTCATTTAGGTGAAGACATTTAGTAAAGGCTCTAGATTAGAGCCTTTCTACTAATCTTTTAATGAGGAGAATTTGTATGAAGAAAAATAAATTAAATATGAAGTTTTTTGAGCCCTTACAAGAAGACTTAAATTATTTCTTTAAAGATGAAGATCTTTTAATTACAGCACTTACTCATAGCTCCTATGCCAATGAAAATAAATTAGGAGTAGAAGGTTATAATGAAAGGCTTGAATTTTTAGGAGATGCAGTGTTAAGTCTTATTGTAAGTCAATATCTATATAAGAAGTACCCTCATTATCCAGAAGGTGAACTAACTAAAATCAGAGCTAAAGTAGTTTGTGAATCTTCTTTAGCCAAAGCAGCAAGAAGGATAAACTTAGGAAAATATCTACTTTTAGGCAAGGGAGAAGAATCTACTGGTGGAAGAACTAGGGAATCCATATTAGCAGATGCTAGTGAGGCCATAACGGGTGCTATTTACATGGATAGTGACTTTGATACAGTCAATGGTTTAATGTTAGAGAGATTTGAATTTGAAATAGTTCAGGCTGTTGGTAAGGGCAATTTATTTATGGATTATAAAACAGAATTACAAGAAATAGTACAAAAAACTAACAAATCAAGGTTAGAATACGTTGTATATAAAGAAGAGGGACCAGATCATAATAAAGTATTTTTTATGAATGTGTTAGTTAACGAAACCATTATTGGAACTGGCAGTGGTAAAAACAAAAAAGAAGCTGAACAGGCATCAGCAAAAGATGCTCTTCAGAATATGGGTTTAGGCCATGACTAGACATTATATTATCCCGATATTTGTACCACATTTTGGATGCCCTTATGATTGTATTTTTTGTAATCAAAAGAAAATTACAGGTTTGTCAACTAATATAAGATCTATAGATGTGGAAAATATAATAGAAGAACATTTAAAAACTTTTAAAAAGGATTCTTTTGTAGAAGTAGCATTTTATGGAGGTAGCTTTACAGCCATAGATATACAAATACAATCCCAATTATTAGAAGTGCCTTATAGATATAAGCTTCAAGGTAAGATAGATGAAATTAGACTTTCCACAAGACCTGATGCCATAAACGCAGAAATATTAAATAATCTAAAGAAATATAAGGTAAATACTATAGAATTAGGGTGCCAATCTCTTAATGATGAAGTACTAAGTCTTAGTGAAAGGGGACACAAGTCTGAAGATGTATACATGGCTTCTAAATTAATTAAGAAAAATGGTTTTCAGTTAGGCCTCCAAATGATGTTAGGTCTCCCAGGAGATACTATAGAAAGGGCAATTTATACTGCCCATGAATTTATAAAACTTAAGCCTGATTGTGTGAGGATTTATCCTACCTTGGTAATTAAAGAAACTTTTTTAGCTAAATTATATTTAGAAAAAAAATATTCACCCTTAAGTTTAGAAGAAAGTGTTTATATTACAACTTTAATTTTAATTTTATTTTATTCTCAAAATATAAATGTTATTAGGGTAGGGCTACAGCCTACTGAAAATATTCAAATGGGTAGAGATGTAATTGCAGGTCCATTTCATCCTGCTTATAGACAGTTAGTAGAAACTAATATCTATAAATTATTAATCCAAAAGTATTTACTTCAAAAAAATATTAATACGGAAAATAAAGTAATGGTTATTAAAACCAATAATAAGAACATATCTAATATTGTAGGTCAAAAATCATCAAATATAGATTATTTTAAAGAAAAGTTTAAATTTAAAAAAATACAAATATTTGAATCAGCAATTGATAAAAATCTTATAGATGTTACAATTGGTGATTTCTATGATAGAATAGATATGGATATAGAGATAAATGAATTTATGAAAACATATAGATAAGAGGTGCTAGAATTGTACTTGAAAAAAATTGAAATTCAAGGATTTAAATCCTTTGCTGATAAAATAGAAATCCAATTTAAAGATGATATAACTGCTATAGTAGGACCTAATGGTAGTGGAAAGAGTAATATTTCTGATGCCATAAGATGGGTGCTTGGTGAACAAAGCATTAAAAATCTTAGAGGAAATAAAATGGAAGATGTTATATTTTCAGGTACAGATAAAAGACGAGCTTTAGGATTTGCAGAAGTATCTATTATTTTTGACAATATGGATAAATTAATACCTTTAGATTACAATGAAATTATGATTACTAGAAGAGTTTTCAGATCTGGAGAAAGTGAATATTATATAAATAAAAATTCTTGTAGATTAAAAGATATAAGAGAACTATTTATGGATACAGGAATTGGTAAAGATGGCTATTCAATTATTGGGCAAGGTAGAATAGAAGAAATACTAAGTAACAGACCTGAAGATAGAAGAAATATATTTGAAGAAGCTGCAGAAATAGTAAAGTATAAGTGGAAAAAAGAAGCTGCAGAAAAAAAATTGGATAAAACAGAGGCAAATTTAATTAGAATCAAAGATTTAATCTATGAAATAAAAAAACAAGCTGAAGTCCTTGAAGATGAATCCAACAAAGCAATCAGTTTTACTTCCATTTATAACAAACTTAGAGAAATAGAAGTAAATGTTTTTATTAAAGAAATAAAAAAGTTAAATATACAAATCCACAATATAACTAAGGATATAAATGAAATAAATATAGAAATTCTAGAATCAGAGGCAGAAAAATACGGCATTGAAGAAAAATTTAATTTACTGAAAAATAATATAGAAGATATGGATAATAAAATTGAAATTGCTCGTAATTCAAAAGGGCGTATTATTCAAGAGCTAGACAATTATAAAAATAATATTGCTATTCATGTAGAAAAAGTAAATTTTTATAAAAAAGATTTAGAAAGATTAACAAAAGAAAAGAAAGATTTAAATCTATCCTTAAATAATATGAAAGATATTGAGCAGGATATAATTAGTGAGATTTCCGCTGTTGAAAGCAATTTAGAATCTTTAAATCAAAAATACAAAATAAAAGAAATTGAAAGAATAAAAATAGATGATGAAATCAAAGTTAAAGAAGGATACATAGAGAATATTAAAGCTCGTCATCTAAATAACTACAATAGAACTTCAGATGTAAGAAACAAATTAGATAATATGGATTCCTATAATGATAACATAATAAAGAGAATAGAGGACCTGAAGAGAGAAAAACATAATATTGAAAATAGCTTAAAAAATAATATAGATGATTTGGAAAAATGTAAGCAGAATGAAATTGGTTTAAAAGATAATATTAATAGCTTTTCAAATTCATTTAATAAGCTTTTAATTGAAAAAGAAGAAATATCTCAAAAGCAAGACCAGGTTTATAAAACAATAAAGGAAATGGAAATAAAACTTCAAGGATTAATTTCCAATCAAACACTATATAAAAGTATGGAAGCAGGCTATGAAGGATACTTTAAAAGTGTAAAAAATCTGTTGCTAGCCTTAAATAAATCTAATGATATGAAAGAAGGATTTCTTGGAATTGTAGCAGACCTTATAAAAGTAGATGAAAAGTTTGAAAGGGCTATAGATATTAGCCTTGGCTCAAGTGTACAAAATTTAGTTATGGAAAAGGATATTGATGCAAAAAGATTAATTGATTATTTAAAAAAGAATAAACTTGGCCGTGTAACCTTTCTACCTCTCAATACTATTAAAGGAAACCTAATTACTTTAAATCCTGAAGATATGGATAAATACAATGTAATGGGATTAGGAAATCAACTTATTAAATATGATAATAAATATGAGAATATTTTCAAATATCTTTTAGGTCGTACCATTATAATAAAAGATATGGACAGTGCCTTAGGCTATGCCAGTAAATATGGCCATAGTAATAGGATAGTAACCTTAGATGGAGATCTACTAAGCCCTGGAGGCTCTATGACTGGTGGTAGCTATGGAAACAACACTTTAAGTATAATAAATAGGAAAAACCGAATAAAGTCATTGGATAAAGATATTGTTGATTTACAATCTTCGTTGGATGCTTTAAAGACTAAAGGTCAGGTTTATAAAAGCCAATTAGAACAGTTAGAAAAAAATATTGATATAAGTGAAAAGAATAAAAAAGAATTAGAATTAGAGCTTATTCAAATAATAAACAATATTAATGGATATAAAAATGAAATCTCAAGATCCGAAAAAGAGTTAGCAAGAAGTGTTGATGGAATTTCAGTTTTAGAAACTGAAAAAGGTGGATTAAGTCATAACAAAGAAGAATTAGAAGCGGAATTAGAAGAATTAGAAAAAGAAAATAACCTTCGCAAAGAAGAAATAGATAAACTAACAGAAAACTTAAAGAAAAGTAGAATTCTAAAAGAAAGCAATAATAATGAAGTAACAGATTATAAAATTAAAATTAACTTAATGGAAAATACATCCAGAAACTTAAATGAAAAGCTCATGCAGCGAAGAAAAGAAATGGAATTAAATAAAAACTTAACATTAGAAAAAAATAATATGATTTTGGATATTGAAAATGAATTATCCTCAATAAACAGGGACATTTTAGTAATAGAAAAGAAAATAGAAAAATTAAAGATTGATGAAATAGAGGCATCGGAGCATTTTAATAGACTAACAGAAGATAAAAACAATTTTATGAAGACATTTTATCAAGAGCAAGAAAGATTAAAAAATATTACCAATAAACTATCTATTTTGGAAAAACAAAAAAGCAAGCAGGAAATTAAGTTAGCTAAAAATGAACTTCAAGTAGAAAACAACCATATAAAACTCCTAGAAGAGTATGAGCTAACATATGAAGGGGCTCAAGCCTATGAAATTGAAATTCCAAATATGCAAAAAGCCTTGGAAGAAGTAAAAGAATTAAAAGCTGAAATAAAAGCATTAGGTAGTGTAAATATTGGTTCTATAGAAGATTTTAGTAAAGTAAAAGAAAGATTAGATTTTATTACTAGCCAACAAGATGATCTGATTTTCAGTAGGGAAAGCTTAAAAGAGATAATTAAGGACATAGAAAAGAAAATGAGAGTACAGTTTATCCATTCTTTTAACCAAATCAATGAAAATTTCAATGAAATTTTTGCTGTCTTGTTTAGTGGTGGTACAGCTAAATTGGTCTTAGAAGAAGGAGAAGATGTATTAAATTCTGGCATTGATATAGTGGTGCAACCACCAGGGAAAAAATTACAAACTTTAAGCCTACTGTCAGGTGGGGAAAAATCATTAACCGCTGTTGCTCTATTATTTGCAATATTGAAAACAAAACCTGCACCTTTTTGTATACTAGATGAGATAGATGCAGCTTTAGATGAAGCTAACATAAATAGGTACACAAACTATTTAAAACATTTTAATGAGGATACACAATTTATTTTAATTACCCATAGAAAAACTACCATGGAAATTGCAAATGTATTATATGGAGTTACTATGGCAGAAGAGGGTATTAGTAAATTGATTTCTGTAAAGTTAAAAGATAATTTAGAGGTTGAAGCTAGTTAACACATACTAGGAGTGATAAAATGTTAAATTGGTTTAAAAATTTAGGCAAAAAAAATCAAGATGAAAAAGCTGAAGAATATATTGAGGATAGTTTATTAGAGAAAGATCAATTACCAATTAGTGAAGAAGAAATAAATCAGGATATTCTAAATGATGAAGCTTTTGAACAACTTGAAGATATTATAGAACAAGAAGAACAAACAGATGAAGCTATTGAAGAACTAATTGAAGAAATAATTTTAGAAGAAGAAGCTGAAGAGGAAATCTTAAAACAGCCAGGATTCTTCCAAAAACTTAAAGTTGGTTTATCTAAAACTAGAGATGATATTTCTAATAAAATAGATGGAGTTTTAAATTCTTATAAAAAAATAGATGAAGAATTGTTTGAAGATTTAGAAGAGGTTTTAATTACTGCGGATGTTGGTGTTAATACTACTATGGAACTAATAGACAGATTAAGAGAAAGAATTAAATCTGAAAAAACAAAGGATCCAACAGAAGTTAAAGAATTATTAAAAGATGAAATAAGAAAATTAATGAAGGAATCAGTATCAGAAAATCAGTTAAATATTGAACCTTCACCTGCTGTTATTTTGGTTGTAGGTGTAAATGGGGTAGGTAAAACTACTACTATTGGGAAATTATCTTACAATTTTAAAAATGAGGGCAAAAAAGTAATAATAGCTGCAGGGGATACTTTTAGAGCCGCTGCTATAGAACAATTAAAAGAGTGGAGTGATAGGTCTGGTGCTGACTTTATAGCTCATATAGAAGGTGCAGACCCTGCTGCTGTGGTTTTTGATGCAATTCAAGCTGCTAAGGCTAGAAAGTCGGATGTATTAATATGTGACACTGCAGGAAGACTCCATAATAAATCAAACTTGATGAATGAATTGAATAAAATATTTAGAATCATTGAAAGAGAATATGGAGAAGCTACAAAAGAGGTTATATTAGTATTAGATGCTACAACTGGACAAAATGCAATAAATCAAGCAAAAGTCTTTAAAGAAGTAGCAAATATAACTGGAGTAGCCCTTACTAAACTAGATGGTACTGCTAAAGGTGGGGTAGTAATAGCCCTTCAAGCAGAACTACAATTGCCCATTAAACTTATCGGGGTAGGAGAAGGAATAGAGGATTTACAGAGTTTTAATTCAGATGATTTTGTAGAAGCAATATTTAATTAAATGGTTGACAAATAAATAGTATTAGACTAAAATAGTAGTGTCAAGGAAAACCCTTGACACTACTATTTAGTTGGTGATATAATGGTCGAGAAGTTGGTGGAAATAGGTATCCTTTATGATTTCTATGGTAAAATGCTTAGCGAAAGACAATATGCAGCCATAGAATTATACTATATTCATGATTTAAGTCTTGCTGAAATTGGTGAGGAATTGAATATTACTAGACAAGGAGTATTTGATACTTTAAAAAGAGCTGAAAGTAAATTATATGAATATGAAAGTGTTTTGGGTCTTGTAAATAAATTTGATAAAACAAATAAAGATATAGGACAAATATTAAAAATAACCAGTGAAATATATGATATTGCAAAGAAGTCTAATAATATTGATATACAAGATAAATCCCAGACTATATTAAAGTTGGGTAAAAAGTTGCTAGATAATAGTAGGGGGGTCGTAAACTGATGGTATTTGAAAGCTTGTCAGAAAAAATTCAAAATGCATTAGGTAAGTTAAAAGGTAAAGGAAAACTTTCTGAAAAAGATGTAGATGTAGCAATGAGAGAAGTTAGATTAGCTTTATTAGAAGCAGATGTTAACTTTAAAGTAGTAAAAGACTTTATTAAAATAGTAAAAGAAAGAGCAATTGGCGGAGAAGTAATGGAGAGTTTAACTCCAGGTCAACAGGTAATTAAAATTGTAAATGAAGAATTAACGAATTTAATGGGTGAAAAAGAAGTTAAATTAGATTTTTCTATGAATCCAACTGTAATTTTAATGTGTGGTCTACAAGGGGCAGGTAAAACCACTACCAGTGGAAAACTAGCTTTGAACTTAAAAAAGCAAAATAAAAGACCCTTACTAGTAGCTTGTGATGTGTATAGACCTGCTGCTATAAAACAATTAGAAGTTGTTGGAGAAAAAGTAGGAGTACCTGTTTTCTCTATGGGAGACAAAGAAGACCCAGTAAATATAGCTAAGGCATCTGTTGACCATGGTAAAAAACATGGTAACGATGTAATTATTATAGACACTGCAGGTAGACTGCATATTGATGAAGAATTAATGAGTGAAATAAAGAACATATATGAAGCTGTAAACCCTAGTGAAGTCTTGCTGGTTCTAGATGCTATGACAGGTCAAGATGCAGTTAATGTGGCTGATAGTTTCAACGAACTCCTTGGAATTTCAGGAGTTGTTCTTACAAAACTAGATGGTGATGCAAGAGGTGGGGCAGCCCTATCAATTAGAGCTGTAACAAACAAGCCAATTAAATTTGTAGGAATGGGTGAAAAGTTAGATGAATTAGAACCTTTCCATCCTGATAGAATGGCTTCTAGGATTTTAGGTATGGGGGATGTACTTACACTAATTGAAAGAGCTCAATCCAATATAGACCAAAATAAGGCTATGGAATTAGAGCGAAAAATCAGAACACAGCAATTTACTTTTGATGATTTTTTAGATCAACTAGAACAAATGAAAAATATGGGTCCCTTAGATCAATTAATGGGAATGATTCCTGGTATAGATGCTAAAGCCTTAAAAGGCTTAGATATAAATGATAAAGATATTAGTAGAATAGAAGCAATAATAAAATCTATGACTAAAAAAGAAAGAAATAATCCAGATATTATTGATAGCAGCAGAAGGAAAAGAATTTCAAAAGGTAGTGGGAACTCAGTCCAAGAAGTAAATAAGCTTTTAAAGCAATTTAAAGAAACAAAAAAAATGATGAAGAAATTTACTGATATGGAAAAAACTGTAAAGAAAAAAGGGAAGTTTGGATTACCCTTTTTCTAAATAAATTAGAATAATTGTACAATATTTAAAGGAGGTGAAAAAGAATGGCAGTTAAAATTAGATTAAGAAGAATGGGAGCTAAAAAAAGTCCTTTTTATAGAATAGTTGTAGCTGATTCCAGAAATTCTAGAGATGGTAGATTCATCGAAGAAATTGGATATTACAATCCTTTAACTGAACCAAAAACAGTTAAGATAGATGATGAAAAAGCTATGAAATGGATAAGCAATGGAGCTAAGCCAACTGATACAGTAGATAGACTATTTAGAACTAATGGAGTATACGAAAAATCAGTAGAAATTAATGAAGAAAAAACCCTTGAGGTTGAAGAAGTTGAAGTTGTTGTAGAGGAAGTTGAACTGAACACTGAGGAATAGATGGTGGAGGTAAAAAATATGGGTGAATTAGTAGAATTTATAGCTAAAGCTCTAGTTGATAATCCTGATGCTGTTAGTGTGAATCAAGTTGAAGGTAGTCAATCAGTAATTATAGAATTAAAGGTTGCCCCTGAAGATATGGGCAAAATAATTGGTAAGCAAGGAAGAATTGCTAAAGCCATAAGAACTGTTGTAAAAGCAGCAGCAATAAAAGACAATAAAAGAGTAGTAGTAGAAATCATCCAGTAAATATTAATATGGCAGGTGAAAAAATGGATTATACTGTAGTAGGTAAAGTTATAAACAGTCATGGTATTAAGGGAGAAGTAAAAGTATATCCATTAACTCATGATATAGATAGATTTTCATACCTTAAAATTGCATATTTAGGTGAAGAAAAAATCAAAGTAGAAATCACTGGTGTGAAATACCACAAGGGTATAGTAATCCTTAAGTTTAAAGAATTCGATAACATTAATGAAGTCTTAAAATTTAAAGATATAAATCTTTATGTTGATGAAGAAAATAAAATTATTTTACCAAAGGACCACTATTTTATAAATGATTTAATCCACTGCCAAGTTTTTGATATGTCTGGAAATCATATAGGTTATATTTCTGATGTAATACAAGCTGCAAGTAATGATGTATATTTAATAAAAAATCTTGCAAACAATAAAGAATATATGATACCTGTTGTTAAACAATTTGTAAAACAGGTAGATATAGAAAATAAAAAAATAATAGTCCAACCAATTGAAGGAATGATAGAATGATTATCCATGTTCTAACATTGTTTCCAGAATTTATTAATGGGATTTTAAATTGGAGTATAATAGGTAGAGCTGTTGAAAACAATATAATAGAAATTAATGCCTTAAATATTAGAGATTTTTCAAAAAACAAGCATAAAAAAGTAGATGATTACCCCTATGGGGGAGGACCAGGAATGGTTATGAGCCCTGAGCCTATATATGATGCTATAAAAAGCGTTCATAGGCAAAATTCAAAGGTGATCTACTTGTCACCACAAGGGAAACAGTTAAATCAAAAAATACTAAACCGCCTTTCAAAAGAAAGTCATTTGATTTTACTTTGTGGACATTATGAAGGAATCGATAATAGAATAATAGAAAATTATATTGATGAAGAAATATCAATAGGAGATTATGTCTTAACAGGTGGAGAAATTCCAGCAATGGTACTTATAGATGGTATTACCAGATTATTACCTGGGGTCCTAGCTACAGAAGAATCATTTTTAGATGAGTCTCATTATAAGGGGGTATTAGAATATCCTCAATATACTCGACCTAGAGTATTTAAAAATATAGCAGTTCCAGATATTTTATTATCAGGACACCATAAAAAGATTATGGATTGGAGAAATTATAAATCATTAAAAACTACATTAGTAAAAAGGCCTGATTTATTAAATAATATAGATTTCAATAAAGAAGAAAGAAAATTAATGGAACAAATCAAAGAAGAACTAGAAAATAAAATTTAATTGAAATAACCATATCCAAATGCTATAATAACTAGGGTATGAAACTAAAGATGGTCCTCTACAGAAATGTAAGAACATCTAGAAAAGGGAGGTTTTGAACAGTGGATTTAATAAAAATGTTAGAAGATGAACAATTAAGAAGTGATTTACCTATTTTCAATGTAGGTGATACTGTTCAAGTTCATTATAAAGTTATAGAAGGAACTCGAGAAAGAATTCAAGTATATGAAGGTACAGTTATTAAAATTCAAGGTAGTGGGGCTAGAAAAACATTTACAGCCAGAAGAATTTCTTATGGTGTTGGTGTTGAAAGAACTTTCCCTATACATTCTCCAAGAATTGAAAAACTTATTGTTACTAGAAAAGGTAAAGTAAGAAGAGCTAAACTTTACT
>CAYZDC010000024.1:12134-19730 GCA_964477045.1 uncultured Tissierellaceae bacterium
GATAGACAAGGTAAAGCTGCTAAAGTAAAAGAAAAGAGATTTTAATTATTGGGACTGTATAGTCCCATTTTTATTTTTAAGGAGTAGAGTATATGATGAATATAAACTGGTACCCTGGCCATATGAAAAAAACTAAGGAATCAATACAAAAGAATTTAAAAATGGTAGACCTGGTTTTTGAATTAATTGATGCTAGAATACCCTATAGCAGTGAAAATCCAGTAATAGATTCTATAGTGGGAGATAAGCCTCGGCTTATTATTCTAAATAAATCAGATCTTGCCGATAGTAATTCTAATAAAATATGGCAAGATTATTTTGCTAGTAAAGATATACCTTCTGTTTTAGTAGATTCCTTAACTGGTAAAGGGCTAGATAAATTAATGAAGATTGCCATAGAACTTACAGAAGAAAAAAGAAAGGCTTTTGAAAAAAGAGGGGTTATTAATAGACCTACTAGAGCTATGATAATAGGTATTCCAAATGTTGGGAAATCTACATTAATTAATAGTCTATCTGGTAGGAAGGGAACCAAGACAGGTAATAGACCTGGAATAACAAAATCAAATCAATGGATAAAAACTAAAGGCATGTTAGAGCTTTTAGATACTCCAGGTATACTTTGGCCTAAATTTGAAGATGAAACTGTAGGATTAAATCTTGCTTTTACTGGAGCTATTAAAGATGAAATATTAGATACAGAAACTTTAGCCTTAAAATTATTAGAAAGATTATTGGTCTATTTTCCACATTTAATCACCAATAGATATGGAATTGAGATAAAAGATGATAATGCATTAAAGATTATGATTGAAATAGCTAAAAAAAGGGGATGTATTATTAGAGGTGGAGAAATTGATTATACAAAAGTCAGCTCTATTATCTTAGATGAATTTAGAAAAGGTATTATAGGAAATATTACTTTAGAACTTCCCCAAGAATTGAGGACTTGATTATGTTAGAATTAGAAAATAATATATATAAAAAAGGCTATAAATATATTGCCTGTATAGATGAAGTTGGTAGAGGTTGTCTTTTTGGAGATGTTGTTGCTTGTGCAATTATTATGCCCCAAGAGACTTTAATCCAAGGAGTAAAAGATTCAAAAAAAATATCGGCTAAGAAAAGAGATATTTTATATGATATAATTTTATCTAATGCTATAGCTATTGGTATTGGCAGAGTGGATGCAGCAACTATTGATGATATAAACATAAAACAGAGTACTCGATTAGCCATGAAATTTGCTGTTGAAAATCTAAAAAATAGATTAGGTGAAAAAATTTCACCTAATTATATATTAATAGATGCTGAAGAAATAATAATTGATATTCCTCAAGAAAGTATAATTAAGGGTGATGATAAATCTCATGGTATTGCTTGTGCATCTATAGTTGCAAAAGTATATAGAGATAGGTTATGCTTAGAGTGGGATAAAGAATTTCCAATATATAATATAGCCCAGCATAAAGGTTATGGTACAAAAGAACATAGAGAAAAAATTGCAGAATATGGACCATCTTACCTTCACAGACAAACTTTTTTAAAAAATATTAAGATGAATTTTTAGAAGGAGCGATTATGGGAAATAATATTTTAACTGGTCAGTCTGGTGAAACACTAGCAAAACAATATTTAATATCCAAAAACTATAGAATTTTAGAAACTAATTATAAAAATAAAATTGGTGAAATCGATATCATAGCTATTGATAGAGACATATTGACTTTTGTAGAAGTAAAAACTAGAAGGAGTTATTCCTATGGATATGCCTTTGAAGCAGTAGACTTTAGAAAGCAAAGAAAAATTATAAATACATCTATGGTTTACATTAAATATAAAAACTTACAAGATATACAACTAAGATATGACATCATAGAAGTTTATTTGACTAAAAACATGGAGATAAATCATTTAGTTAATGCCTTTTGTTTATAATAATAGAGATTATTTCTACAATTTATTATTAGTATTGTATAAAATTAAATATAAAGGGTGATGGTATGTATTCTAAGGTAAATACTTGTGTGTTACAAGGCTTAAATGGGTCTATTATTGAAGTTGAATCAGATCTTTCTAGAGGACTACCTGTTTTCAACATAGTAGGTTTAGCAGATGCTGCTATAAAAGAATCAAAAGAAAGAGTTAGGACTGCTATAAAAAATAGTAATTATAATTTTCCCTTAAATCGAATTACTATTAACTTAGCACCTGCTAATCTTAGAAAAGAAGGCTCTCAAATGGACCTTGCTATTGCAATTGGTGTATTAATAGCAGATGGTATAGTCCTTTCAAATGAATTGGAAAACACTATCTTTCTTGGAGAATTATCCTTAGATGGAGCAATAAATAGTATTGATGGTCTACTACCAATGATTATTTCCATGCGAGAACTAGGAATTAAAAAGTGCATTATTCCCTTTGATAATAAAGATGAATGTTGCCTTTTTACTGATATAGATATTATACCTGTCCAAAATTTAGGACAAGTAGTTGATTATTTAAATAATGAAATTGAGATTGCACCTTATAAAAGAGTTGATAATCCTCAAAAGGTAGATTATGATTACAATATTGACTTTGCAGAAATAAAGGGTCAAGAAGGATTAAAGAGAGCTCTAGAAGTAGCTGCTGCAGGTAACCATAATTTACTAATTATTGGACCCCCTGGATCTGGTAAAACAATGGCAGCCAGAAGGCTCCCTACTATTTTACCTAGATTGTCATTTGAAGAGGCAATTGAAGTAACTAAGATATATAGCATTTCAGGTTTATTAAAAAATAAATCTCTAATAGAAGAAAGACCTTTTAGGTCACCTCATCACACTGCTTCTAATATTTCCTTAATTGGTGGTGGAAGAATTCCAAAGCCAGGAGAAGTATCTTTAGCTCACAATGGTGTATTATTTTTAGATGAATTACCAGAATTCCAAAAAAATGTTCTTGAAGTACTAAGGCAACCAATAGAAGATGGAGTTGTAAATATTTCTAGGGCGAATGCCAGTCTATCATTTCCTGCAAAATTCATGTTTATTGCTAGTATGAATCCCTGCCCTTGTGGATATTATGGTGATCCAGAACATGATTGCACTTGTTCTCAAGGAAATATTGATAGGTATTTAGGAAAGATAAGTCATCCATTATTAGATAGAATTGACATACATATTGAAGTATTACCTGTAAGGTATAGTGATTTGCAAAATGATAAAAAAGCAGAATCATCCTTCCATATTAGAAAAAGAGTTTCCATGGCTAGAGAGATACAATTAGAAAGATTTAAAAATAAAGATTATTTTAATAACTCTCAAATAAAAAATAAGGATATAAAAATATATTGTAAATTGTCAAATAGTTCTGAAAGTATAATGAAAGAAGCATTTTTAAAATATAAATTTAGTGGAAGAACTTATAATAAATTATTAAAGGTATCTAGAACAATAGCAGACTTAGATGGCAAAAAAGATATAGAAGACAAACATATTTTAGAAGCAATTAGATATAGAACACTTGATAGCAAGTATTGGGGGTCTTAAAAATGTCCACTCCTTCAAGTAGACAAGTCTTAATTTGGTTAAATAGTATAGGAGTATCTCATGCAAATATCCATAAATTAATTGATCATTTTGACCATTTAAGCGAATTATGGCTTGCTAATCCAAATTATATTAACTCTATTAAAACAATAAAACCAGATATATTATCCTTGATCTTAAAATATAGAGACCACAAAACCTTAAGTGATTTATTTTCGCAATTAGAAAATCATAATATAATACCAATTACATATTATGATGAGGAATATCCTAAATCTTTAATATATATAAACGATTATCCAAAAGTTCTTTATACTAAGGGCAATATTTTAGAAGAAGATGAACTGGCAATTGGAATTGTTGGTGCAAGAAAGGCCACTAGCTATGGTAAATGGGCTTGTGAAAAATTTACTAGAGAATTGGTTGACATGGGTGTTACAATAGTAAGTGGTGTAGCAGAGGGTATAGACGCAGTAGCTCATAAAACAACCTTAGACTTAGGTGGAAGAACTATTGGTATATTGGGAAATGGATTAGATAAAGTATATCCATGGAAGAATAAATCTCTTTATGAGGGGATCTTGAAAAATGGAGCTCTTATAACAGAATTTCCCTTAGGAACCCTTCCCTTAGCTTACAATTTTCCCCAGCGTAACAGAATAATAGCTGGAATGTCCTTGGGCATAATAGTTATAGAAGCCAAAGAAAAATCTGGGTCTTTGATAACAGCTCATTATGCAATGGAACAAGGCAAAGAAGTCTTCGCATTGCCAGGAAATATTAATAATATATATAGTGGGGGTACAAATCGATTAATAAAAGATGGAGCAAGACCTCTTTTAGATTTGGATGACATCCTAGAAGAAATTTATGAACTTCAATTATTAGAAATTCATAATAAGAAAATAAAAAGGGATTATTCTTCCTTAAGTGACACAGAGCTAAAAATCGTTAAACTAATAGAGGAAGGGCCTATACATTCAGATATTATATCTTATAAAACAGGAATAGATATAAGTACAGTTATAAGCATAATGACTATTTTAGAATTAAAAGGTTTTATTAAAGAATTATCTAGCAGGACATTTACCCTAAGCTAGGTTAAATATGGAGGTGCAATATTGTCAAAAAAATTAGTAATAGTAGAGTCACCTGCAAAAGCAAAATCTATCGGTAAAATTTTAGGTAGAAACTATAAGGTAGTAGCTTCTGTAGGACATATAAGAGATTTACCAAAAAGCACCCTTGGTATAGATATAGAAAATAATTTTGAACCAAGATATATCAATATACGAGGGAAAGGTCCTCTTATTAATGAGTTAAAAAAAGAAGCCAAAGCTGCTGATGTTGTTTTATTAGCCACTGACCCTGATAGAGAAGGGGAAGCTATATCATGGCACTTAGCACATATTTTAGGCTTAGAATTAAAAGATAAAAACAGAGTAGAATTCAATGAAATTACTAAAGAGGCAATTAAAAAGGCAATTAAGAATCCTAGAACCTTAGATCAAGATCTTATAGATTCACAACAAGCTAGAAGGATTTTAGATAGATTAGTAGGATATAAAATAAGTCCATTATTGTGGAAGAAAATTAGAAAAGGCCTTAGTGCAGGAAGGGTTCAAAGTGTTACAACTAAGTTAATTTGCGACAGAGAAAATGAAATCAATGAATTTATACCAGAAGAATATTGGAGTATAAAGGCCTTATTAAGCAAAGAAAAGGAAGAGTTTGAAGCAAATTTCATAGGTAAAATTGAAGATGATAAAGAAGAAAATATGGAATTGAAAAATGAAAAAGATGTAAATCTTGTATTAGAAAGTTTAAACACTGAAAACTTTACCGTAAAAGATGTTAAAAAGGGTACTAGAAAAAGAAATCCATACCCACCTTATACAACAAGCACCTTACAGCAAGATGCATCTAAAAAATTAGGATTCACAACTAGGAAAACAATGAGTGTTGCTCAGCAACTTTATGAAGGTATAGATACGAAAGATGAAGGTACAGTTGGTCTTATAACATATATGAGAACTGACTCTACCAGGATTTCAAATGAGGCTATAGGAAATATAAAAGAATTTATTATCCAAGAATATGGTAAAGAATACTCTAATGGGGGTAGAAGTTATAGTGGGAAGAAAGCAAAGCAAACACAAGATGCCCATGAAGCCATAAGACCTACCAGTGTGTTAAGACACCCTGATAAAATGAAAAATTACCTTAAAAAAGATCAGTACCAACTATATAAGCTAATCTGGAACAGAGTAGTAGGCTCTCAAATGAGCCCAGCTGTTTATAATACTTTAAGTGTGAATTTACTAAGTAATAAGTACTTGTTTAGAGCTAATGGTTCAAAATTAATGTTTCATGGTTTCTTAAAAGTTTATACTAGTGAGGATGAAGAAGTTAAAGATATGAATATTCCTATTTTAGTAAAGGGAGATACTTGTAAGGTTGAAGACATAAATCCCAAACAACATTTCACACAGCCTCCAGGAAGGTTTACAGAAGCTTCTTTAATAAAGGCTATGGAAGAACTTGGAATAGGAAGACCTAGTACTTACTCACCTACAATAGCAACAATATTATCAAGAGATTATGTTGTCTTAGATAAAAGAGTATTTTATCCTACTGACTTGGGTATTTTAGTAAACGATTTGCTAACAGAATACTTTACAGGGATTATGAATGAAGAATTTACAGCAAACTTAGAAGAAAAGCTAGATGAAGTAGCAGAAGGAAATTATGCTTGGAAAACTGTAGTTGCTGACTTCTATAAAGATTTCCACAAAGTTTTAATAATAGCAGAAGAAGAGATAGACAAAATAGAAATTGTAGAAGAAGTTAGTGATGTTATTTGTGAAAAATGTGGCAAAAATATGGTAGTTAAAACTGGAAGATATGGTAAGTTTTTAGCCTGCCCTGGTTATCCAGAGTGTAAAAACACTAAACCTATCTTAGATAAATTAGATGTAGGCTGTCCATTATGTGATGGAACAGTTGTTAGAAAAAGGTCTAAGAAGGGTAGAAGCTTTTTTGGTTGTAGCAATTATCCAGATTGTGAATTTGTTTCTTGGGATGAGCCTATAGCAGAGAAATGTCCAACTTGTAAGGGCTTAATGGTAATTAAAAGAACAAAAAGTAAAAATACTATTAGATGTATAGATAAAGATTGTGGATATAGCAGAGTAGAATAATATATAAAATAATTCAAGGAGGGATAAAATGGAAAATTTATTACAAAAAACCAGGAAATTAAATAAGACTATTCAAAGTTATGGTTCAGAAAGAATTAGTTTTGCAGAGTTAAGTGAAATATTAAGTGATATATTAGATGCTAATGTATATATTGCTAGTCAAAAGGGCCGAGTATTAGGATATGAATTAGCCAGTGGTTTTGATTGCGATATTATTCAATCGGAAGTAGTTAATGAAAGAAGATTTCCAAAACTTTATAATGATCAACTACTACAAGTTACTGAAACCAAAGAAAATGTACAAGAAATAACAGAATGTGTATTTGATAAGGTTTCTGAATGTGATCATCCTGATAAAATTGCTACAATTGTACCAATTCTAAGTGGTGGTGAAAGATTAGGTACATTAGTACTGGCTAGATTTGGTAGAGAATTTAACCAAGAGGCTCTTATACTGGCTGAGTATAGTGCTACAATAGTAGGAATGGAAATATTAAGGTCTGATAACGAAGTAATAGAAGAAGAAGCACGTAAAAAGTCAATTGTACAAATGGCCTTAGGAACACTGTCATATTCGGAGCTAGAGGCCATGGAACATATTTTCAATGAATTAGATGGTTTAGAAGGATTATTGGTAGCTAGTAAAATTGCGGATAAATTTGGAATAACCAGATCAGTTATAGTTAATGCCCTTAGGAAACTAGAAAGTGCAGGAGTTATAGAATCAAGATCCTTAGGCATGAAAGGTACTCATATAAAAATACTTAATGATAAATTAGTAGATGAGCTAAAAAAGGCTAGAGCATAATAAAAAAATCATTGCTTTAGAATTATCATTATGTTATACTACTATAGTGATTACA
>CAYZDC010000025.1:0-19476 GCA_964477045.1 uncultured Tissierellaceae bacterium
GACCCCTTTGATCACTTTATCTTTTTATCTTCCTACTATTAAAGAATCTTCTTGTTCTTTAATATTTTTTTCTATATTTTGTTTAAACATTAAATTTTCTTTAGCTACTGCTAACATTAATTTGATTCTGTTTTCTTGATTTACCTTAGTAGCTCCTGGATCGTAGTCTATTGGAACTATATTAGCATTTTCGTAAATATCTCTTATTTTACGAATCATTCCCTTTCCTACTATGTGATTAGGCAGGCAACCAAAAGGTTGGGCACATACTATATTTTCATAGCCAGAACGGATTAAATCTACCATTTCTGCAGTTAATATCCAACCTTCTCCCATTTTACAACCATAGCCTATTATATCCTTTGCTAATAGTTTTAAATGTTCATAAGGGGATGGGGCATGGAAATCTGTGTATTTTTTCACTGTGTCTATTATTACATCTTCTAAATCAGTCAAGGCTTTCTTTATTACTGAAGATATTTTATAGACTATTTTACTGCCACCATAAATATTAATATCTTCCAATCTATTGTCTACTGTAAATATTAAAAAACTCATTAATCCAGGTACCATTACTTCACAGTCTTCTTCATGAAGAAATTCTTCTAAGTGATTGTTTGCAAGCTGAGAGTATTTTACATAAATCTCTCCTACAATTCCAACTTTGGTTTTTTCTTCTAAATGAAGAGGTATTTCTGCAAATGACTTGGCTATTGATTTAAAATTACTTTTAAGCTCTGAATTTCTATAGCCTCTGTTTTTTCTGAATTGCTTGGATAACTTTTCAAGCCATTCTTCAACTAAATCCTGACTATCTCCTTTTTTCAATTCATAAGCCTTTACTTGATTATCTAAAAGCATTAATAAATCTCCATAGGCTATGGTTACAATTAATTTGCGAATAAGAGGTAGGGTTAATTTAAAGCCGCTATTTTTTTCAAGACCAGCTACGTTAAATGATATTACTGGAATATGGTCTAAGCCAGCTTTTTTAAGGGACTTCCTAAGCAAGTACAAATAGTTACTAGCTCTACATCCTCCACCTGTTTGACTAATTAATAGTGCAGTCTTATTTAAGTCATACTTACCGCTATTCAGTGCATCTATCATTTGACCAATTACTAATAGAGCAGGGTAACAGGTATCATTGTGAACGTACTTTAAACCTTCTTCCACTACTGTAGGACCTTCATTTCTTAGTATATTTACTTTATATCCAGCTGTTTGAAGTACTGACTTCAACAATTTAAAATGGATTGAAGCCATATCTGGAATTAAAATTGTATAATCCTTTTTCATTTCTTTAGTAAAACTAACTCGTGCACCCATTTACTTTGACTCCTTTCCTTGGTTTAATGCTTCCATCAGGCTTCTAAGTCTAATCTTAACAGCTCCTAGGTTAGTTATCTCATCTATTTTAATTTGTGTATAAATTTTGCCTTCTCTTTCTAGTATCTCACTTACTTCATCAGTGGTAACGGCGTCTAATCCACATCCAAATGATACTAATTGAACCAAGTTCATATTTGGTTTATCTTTAATATATTTGGCTGCATTATATAGCCTGGCATGGTAAGTCCATTGGTTTAATACATTGGTTCTTATTTTAGGTATATTATCACTTATTACATCTTCTGAAATTAATACTGCTCCTAATTGGCATATTAATTCATCAATGCCATTATTTATCTCAGGATCCACATGATATGGCCTTCCTGCTAAAACAATTATTGGAAGCTTATTTTCATTAGCATAAAGAATAAATTCTTCACCTTTTACCTTGATTTTATCTAAAAATGAATAATATTCTTCGAATGCTTTATCTGTAGCGACTTTTATTTCACTTAGACTAATCCCTTTAAAGGACCTATTCAGTATTTTGTGAATCTTCTTAACAAAATCTTTTGGTCTATGAATCCCTATATAATCATAAATGAAGTTTACTTTTTTAACATTTGGTGAATTGGCTACAATTACTTCTGGATAATAGGCAACTACAGGACAATTATAATGATTGTCTCCAAGTCCCTCATCCAAGTTATAACTCATACAAGGGTAAAATATATTTTCAACACCTTGGTCTATTAAGGCTTCAATATGACCATGAATTATTTTAGCTGGGTAACATATGGTATCAGATGGAATAGTATGCTGACCACTGGTATAAAGTTCCCTGCTAGATCTTGGTGATTGAACTACTTCAAAATCTAACTCTGTAAAAAACCTATGCCAAAAAGGTAATAGCTCATACATATTTAATCCCATTGGAATACCAATTTGACCTCGCTGGCCAGGTATAGGTTTATATGAATTCAATAATTCTAATTTATAGTCATATATATTTATTCTTTCTTTCATATTTCCTTTAGCCACAGGTTTTTCACATCTATTTCCACTAATAAACTTTCTATTATTATCAAAAGTATTTATGGTAAGCCTACAATTATTGCTACAAAGACCACAGGTAGCACCTTTAACTTCATGGGTAAAATGGGATAAATCTTCTCTGGTTAAAATGCTAGTTTCTTCTTTGACCTTTGATTTAGCGTAAAGGGCTGCCCCATAGGCTCCCATAAGTCCAGAAATATTAGGTCTTACTACTTCAGATTTTATTTCAAGTTCGAAAGCTCTAAGAACTGCATCATTTAAAAAAGTACCACCCTGCACGACAATATTTTTTCCAAGACCTTCAGCAGAAGAAGCTCTGATAACTTTATATATAGCATTTTTAACTACACTAATTGAGAGTCCAGCTGAAATATCTTCTACAGTTGCCCCATCTTTTTGGGATTGTTTTACTGAGCTATTCATAAACACAGTACATCTAGAACCTAAATCCACAGGTCTTTTAGCTAAGTTACCCAATTTTGCAAAATCTTCAATACTATAGTTTAGTATTTCAGCAAAGGTTTGTAGGAATGAACCACATCCAGAGGAACAGGCCTCATTTAAAAATACATTGTCTATAATACCATTTTTAATTTTAAAGCACTTTATATCTTGTCCACCTATATCTATTATAAAGTCCACATTTGGCTTAAATTTCTTTGCAGCTGTAAAATGTGCAATTGTTTCCACTACCCCATAATCTATATTAAAAGCATTCTTAATAATTTCTTCACCATATCCAGTAGTTGCACTAGATACTATTTGGATATTAGGATGTTTTTCATAAAAGGACAATAGAAAATTCTTTATAATGGGCACAGGATTTCCACTATTTGGAAGGTACTGTGAATATAATATATTTTCCCCTTCATCTATTATAGTTGCTTTTACTGTTGTAGAACCAGCATCTATACCTAGATAAGCATTACCAGTATATTCATCCGGATTTGAATATAAAACTTTTTCTTTTTCATGTCTTAGTTTAAATTGTTCTAATTCCTCTTCACTATTAAACAAAGCTTTGCTTGAGTGGAATTCTCCACCAGTAGCATAATTTTCAATAAGTGATATAACAAAATCTAGATTTAACTTTTGGTTTTGGCTCATATATGCGGCCCCTAAGGCTACAAAATATAGTGAATCCTCAGGACAAATACCTTTAGTATTTAAAGTCTTATCAAAACTTTTCCTTAGCTCTGATAAAAATGTAAGGGGACCACCTAAATACACAATATTTCCCTCTAAGGGTCTACCTTGAGCAAGACCTGATATTGTTTGATTTACAACAGCATTATAAATACTAGCTGAAATATCATTGTTTTTAGCCCCTTGGTTTAAAAGTGGTTGAACATCTGATTTAGCAAATACTCCACATCTAGATGCAATTGTATAAATTTTGTCATAATCTTTGGCTAGCTGGTTCATTTCGGTTGGTGTAATATTTAGTAATGAAGCCATTTGATCTATAAAAGCTCCAGTACCACCAGCGCAGGATCCATTCATACGAACTTCTAATCCATTAGTTAAAAATAATATTTTAGCATCTTCACCTCCTAATTCTATTACCACATCTGCATCTGGTATTAACTTACCAGTAGCTATTCTAGTAGCATAAACTTCTTGGACAAAAGGTATACCACAGCTATTTGCCAACCCCATTCCAGCTGACCCGGATATGGAAATTTCAACATATTCTTCGCAATCTAATTCATGCTGAACTTGTTTTAGCATAGCAACTGTTTTATCTTTTATTTGTGAATAATGACGCTCATATGATTTAAAAATTATATTTTCCTTATTATCTAAAACAATACATTTTAATGTAGTTGAACCTACATCAAGACCTATTTTCATAATCTTCTTCCTTTCAATATAATGATTAGACTAATTATATCATAAGTTCTACTATTGGCAATATGGCTACAAAAATAAAGTATAGGTCAGTGATATAGCCATTTTAAATTCTAAAATATTAGCTGTTGACAAGGACAGATAAATATATTATACTATGTTAGTGAGTACTTACATAAGGAGGTATATAAATTTGGAAAGAACAAGAATGTCCCCAGAGGATAGAAAAAAGCAAATACTTCAGGCAGCTATAAATGTATTTGTAGAATATGGTTATATTGGTTCAACTACTGCTGAGATAGCAAAAGCTGCAAATATTTCTGAGGTAACATTATTTAGGCATTTTGAAAGTAAAAAGCACATATTTATGGCAAGTATTGAGCCTATAGTATTTAATACCCTTAAAGAATCAATTACAGCATCAAAAGATTTAAACTCTAGAGAAAAGTTAGAATACATTCTAAAGGAAAGACTAATGTTAATTTCTAAAAATAGAGAAGTAATGAAATTGTTAATTATGGAAAGTCAAATAAATAAGGAATTAAACAAGCTTAATTATATAGAAAAAATATCCACACTTTTAAGAACTACAATTTCAGAAATAGGTATCCCTTTAAAGGATGATGAATTTATTATGAGATTATTAATGGGAGGTATATTATCATTTTTATACTTACCTGAGGATGATGAAGAAAATATAGAAGATTATGTTAAAAGTATTGTAAAAATTATTGTTAAAGACTAAAAGAGAAAGGGATGACAGCAATTGAGATTTTTTAGAATGATAGGTAATAGAATAGAAAAAACACCTTTTAAAGTATTACTAGGAACAATAGTTATATTTGCTCTACTTATAGCTGGAGCTGTTAAAGTAAATATGGCTACTGGTAGTGAAACCCTAGTGGATGTTAAAGGAGATGCATATATATCAAATAATCTAATGGAAGAAAACTTTGGTGGAGACTCTATATTAGTCTTATTTGAAGGAGAAAAAGATGAGCTTTTAGCCATAGAGAATATTGAAAAAATGTGGAATGTAGAACAAAGATTTAAATATGAAGATAACATTTTTTCATTTATGAGTACAGCTAGTATTGTACATCAAATGACCCATAGACAAAGCGTGATGATTAAAGACCAGATAGTAGGAATAAGCGAAGGATTAGGAGAAATATCTACTAAGTTAACAGATGTAGGTACTGAATTAGCTTCAAAGGACATTAAAGACCCTAAAGTAATAGAGGAGAAACTAGAAGGTTTATCCCAGGTTACAGGTGCTTTTGGTAAACTTATTACAGGACAAAATAATCTTTCACAAGGAGCAAGTCAATTACAAGGTGGACTTTTTACAGCTTCTGAAGGTCTTACTTCAGCATCTGGACAGCTAGCCCAATTGTCAAATTTAGCTGGGGAAAATCAAGAATTAAAAATGAAATTAAATGCAATTTCAGAAAATATCGGGAAAAGTGCAGAAGGACTTATGACCATGTCTAATAACACTGTAAATTTAAAAGTAGGTGCAGACAATACTGCCAAAGGATTAACTAATATTAGTAGCCAACTTTCAAAAGAAACATCTGAAATGAAAGAGGGTTTGACTGGTGGTATTAATCCAGATGAACTAAAAGAAATGGCAGCAGGATTTGTAACCATAGGGGAAAATCTTGGAGATATCAGTGAAGGACTAGGGGTTTTCCATAGTAAAAGCACTATGATGGTAGCAAACATTCCTACAAGCCAAGAAGAATTAGATAGTATTTTATATGATGAAGATTTAAATCTTAGAACAATCTTTGATGATGTTATAGTAGATGACACTCACAATATGATGGTTGTAAAATTACAAGGAAATTTAGGGGATGAATACAAAGATTTAATCTATGCAGATTTAAGCACAGCATTGGACAATGAAGGATTTGAGAATGTTTCCTTTATTGTATCTGGAAAACCAGTACTTGACTCATCTTTAAGAAGTGAAATGAAATCTAATATGATGATTATGGTTGCTTTAGCTGTTGCATTAATGTTTGTTATTTTACTAGTAGTATTTAATATTAGATGGAGAGTTTTCAGCCTTGGAATAATATTTGTATCAGTGATAGCTACATTAGGATTTATGGGTACTATGAGTGTTCCAATGACCATGGTAAGTATGGCAGTGTTTCCAATCTTGATTGGACTGGGAATAGATTATTCTATTCAGTTACAAAATAGGTATGAAGAAGAAAAATCAGTAAGCATTACCTTAGCTCAGATAGGAAAATCTGTAGCTATTGCAGTAATTGCAACAGTATTAGGATTCATTTCCTTATATGCATCTCCAGT
Source organism: uncultured Tissierellaceae bacterium (assembly GCA_964477045.1). Taxonomy (GTDB): domain Bacteria; phylum Bacillota; class Clostridia; order Tissierellales; family Tissierellaceae; genus CAYZDC01. Next base: position 6,565 of record CAYZDC010000025.1, read on the forward strand.
TCCTATGATCAAAGATTTTGGAAAGATGTTGACCATTGGAGTAATTATAAGCTTTATTGGTAGTGTATTGTTGTTAATGCCAACACTTCATATTAGAGATACATTTGGAGAGAAACTTAAAAAGACTACTAAATATGATAATGGTAGAGAAACAAGATTAGATAAGATACTAAAGTCTACAACTAGATTTGTATTAAAATATTCTATATTTATTATAATAATTTCCATAGCAATAGCAGGATTTGGATTTAGTGTAGATAATAAAATAGGTGTAGAAACTGATATAGAAACTTTTATGCCACAAGATATGGCAGCACTTTCAGATATTCATGAAATAAGAGATATAGTTGGTTCAACAAATCAAATGGCCATTTATATGGAAAGTGAGAATATAATTACAGAAGAAAACATTAATTGGATTGATGGTATTACAGCTGATATCAAGGATCAATTTGGGGACAAAGTAGTAGATGTTAAATCCATAAGTACTTTGGTCCAAAATATGACAGTAGAAAACCTTAACTTTAATGAGTATCTGGATATTACAGAAGATATTCCTAAAGAACAAAGAAAAATGTTCTTAAGTGATAATGGTGATAAGTCAGTTATATTATTAAATGTAAGTCATATGTCAACTGAAGAATTACAAGAGTTTGTAAGAGAGCTAAAGGTAACAGTTAAAGGTGCTCCAATGAATGTTGAAGTTACAGGTAAATCTGTATTAGATGTGGAAATGGTCAAGGGTTTAACTGAAGGTAGAGTAAGGATGACAGTAATTGGTTTAGGACTAGTATTTATGGCATTGTTACTAGTATATAGAAATATTGCAAAGGCATTTATACCAATATTTCCAATAGTATTGATTATTGGAATGTCTGCAGGAATAATGTATTTCCTAGGAATTAAATATACTCCAATTACAGCAACATTAGGAGCCTTGGTACTTGGAATGGGAACAGAAATGACTATAATGATGCTTGAAAGATATATCGAAGAAAGATTAGAAGGTAAAGAAAAAATAGATGCAATATTAATCACTGTAAGCAGAATAGGTAAAGCTACAGTAGCATCAGGTCTTACTACTATTGGTGGATTTAGTGTATTAATGGCATCGAAATTTGTAATATTAAAAGATTTTGGTTTAATGACAGTTATTAATATTTCCTTAGCCTTAGTAAGTACTTTTATTATCTTGCCTACAGTAATAATTTTATTGGATAAATTTATTATAAGTGAGAAATCATTAAAAGAAGCTAAAGCAGAAAGGTTAAGACTAGCAACTGAGCAAAAGTAGTAAATGGATTCTAATATATTTAGGGGGGATATGATGGCTAAGTATCGTAAGTGGATTCAATGGATAGCTTTAATAGTATTTGGGTTCTTGATATTTAAAGGTAGACCTCAGGTATGGGTAATATTAGTTGTAGGAGGTTTATTAGTATCTATATTTAGGGGGAGACTTTATTGTGGATATTTATGCCCAATAAATACAGTGATGGAAGTAATAGACAATAATGCTGAAAAGAAAAAGAGAAAAAGATTAAAACCACCGGAGTGGATAAAAAGTAATGTAGTACGAGGAATAGTTTTAGCACTATTTTTAGGAACAATGGTAGTGGTATTTAGGACAGGTAAAAAGTTGCCTGTCTTACCAGGGTTATTTTTATTAGGTGTTGTACTTACTATATTTTTCCAACCTAGTTTATGGCATAGATATCTTTGCCCATATGGTACCTTATTCTCCATATTCTCTAAAAAGAATAAAATAGGTTACAAGGTAGAAGATGAGGGATGTATTCAATGTGGAATCTGTGTAAGAGCATGTCCAGCAGATGCCATTCAATGGGAAGACAGAAAAACAGACCCTGTAATTGTAAAAAGTGAGTGTATTGTTTGTGGCAAATGTGAAGAAAAATGTCCACAGGAAGTAATTAGTTATTAAAAAAGCTTTACTTTTATTTATTTATGGTATACAATATGTTTTAATTAAAAAACATTGATAAGGAAAGTAATTTTGAGAATACTTTTACAGTGAGCTTCTAATAGTGAGAAGAAGCAAAGAATATTAAAATGAAAAGGGCCTTAGAGTTGTGTACCGAGATATTTATATCAAGGCTACACCGGGATCACCCGTTATAGTGATAGGGTATATCAGTAATTTATTAGATGTACTTGATGAGGTTTGTATTGTGAGATGCAAGCAAATTAGGATGGTAACGCGAAGTATATTATACTCTCGTTCCTAAGATTTATTTCTTAGGTTCGGGAGTTTTTTGTGTTCAAAAATAAATTGAAAGGAATATGGTATAAGAATAAAATAAAACGGAGGTATATTTATGGAAAACAATAATATTAAGAAAAATTATTCAACAAAGGACTATTTAAAATTCATCATTCCATCCATAATAGGTGTCTTGCTTCTTATGTTGCCATTTCCCTATGAAGGAGAAACAACCATAGTAGTGGCATTGCTAGCAAGTAAATTGACAGGGGCACTAGAAGGGGTAATACCAGCTATTGTATTAGGATTTGTAACCTTTACAGCTATTGCTTCATTGGCATATAAATTTTTCAAACCTGGAATAATAGAAAATAATAGTTTTTTAAAGGGGATTTTCAAAGTTTCAAACTTTTGGATTGCAGTTAGAATTGTGGGGATGATTCTTACTTTTATGGTTTTCTTTCAACTAGGGCCAGAAGCCATATGGTCAGAAGATACAGGTGGATTAATTCTTTATGATTTAATTCTTACCTTATTTACAATGTTCCTTTTCGCAGGATTTTTATTACCATTCTTAACTGACTTTGGATTGTTAGAATTTGTAGGAGCCATTTTAACTCCTGTAATGAGACCAGTATTTCAACTGCCAGGACGTTCATCTATAGACTGTGTGGCTTCTTGGGTTGGAGATGGTACTATAGGAGTTGCCTTAACTAATAGACAGTATGTAGAAGGTTATTATACTAGCAAAGAAGCTGCAATTATATCAACTACTTTCTCAGCAGTTTCTATAACCTTTTGCTTAGTAGTTTTAAATCAAGTTGGACTTGTTCAATACTTTGCTCCATATTATTTGACCATATTAATATCAGGTGTAGTGGCAGCGGTAATAATGCCAAAACTACCACCCTTATCTAGAAAATCAACTGAATATTATAAGGGAAATAAGCAAGATTTAGGGGAAGATATACCTGCAGGATATACAAAATCACAATGGGGTGTTCACTTAGCAGTTCAAAAAGCTGAAGAAAGTGGTCATCTAAAAGGATTTTTAAAAAGTGGAGCTAGAACAGTATTTGATATGTGGCTAGGAGTATTACCAGCTATAATGGCTTTTGGTACTATTGCCTTAATAGTGGCAGAAACCACACCTTTATTTGATTGGCTCGGAATGCCTTTTATTCCTATCTTAAATCTTTTTAAAGTTCCATATGCAGTAGAAGCTTCAAAGACCATGGTAGTAGGATTTGCAGATATGTTTTTACCATCTGTTATAGGAGCCAGTATACCTAGTGAAATGACTAGATTTATAGTTGCCACATTATCAGTAACCCAATTAGTTTATTTATCAGAAGCAGGAGCAGTTATATTAGGCTCAAAAATAGATATATCACCATTAGACTTATTTATTATATTTATAGAAAGAACTATAATAACATTGCCGATTATTATAATAGCAGCTAAGATAATATTTTAGGAGATGTAATATATGATTGGATATAAAGAAGTACTCTTTTCCAGAGAGAGAATTAATAAGTATGTTTATATTACTCCACTTGAAAAATCACCATATTTAAGTAATGAGAATACAAATATATATTATAAATTAGAAAACCAACAAAAAATGAAATGTGCCAAGGTGAGAGGTGCATTTAGTAAAATAACAAATCTGAGCCCAGAGGAAATTGCCAAAGGAATTGTTGCTATTTCTTCAGGCAATCATGGGGCAGCTGTAAGCTATGCATCCTATTTACTAGGAATCCAAAATACTACAGTATATGTTCCAGAAACTACTCCAAGTAGCAAAGTTGAAAAAATCCAATACTATGGAGCCAATGTAGTTAAAGTAGGTAAAAATTATGATGAGGCTCATGAAATTGGTGGAGAGAAGATTAAAAGTAGCGGAGCCATTTTCATAGATCCATGTTCAGACCCAACAGTCATAGCAGGCCAAGGAACCATAGCAATGGAGATACTTGAACAAGAGCCTTCAATTGATACTATACTAGTTCCAATCGGCGGTGGAGGCATTATAACAGGCATTAGTATTGCTGCTAAACATATTAATCCAGATATAAAGATAATAGGAGTTCAAACAGCAGCTTGTCCTGCAATGGTGGCATCTTTAAGAGATGAACAATTTTATGAAATGTATCCCACAGAAGAATCCATATGCGATGCTTTAGTTGGTGGAGTTGGAGAAATCCCTTATAAAATGGCTAAAAATTGTATTGATGAAATAATAGTAGTAGAAGAAGAGGATATTGCAGATGCGATTAAGTTTCTCCTATTTAAAGAAAAAATACTAGTAGAACCAGCAGGTGCAGTAGGAGTTGCAGCAGTTAGAAAGAATCCAGAACTATTTAAAGGTAAAAATGTAGCCATTGTAATTACAGGTGGTAATATAGATGAAGAATTATTATTGAGCATAATTAACAAGAAATGATCAAAGGGGTCAGACCCCTTTGATCATTTTTATGCAGATATATAATCTTGTTCCAGCTTTGCTTTATATATTTCTATAAGTTCTCCCTCTGTAACTTCAGAACTCTTTTTATCCAAAACTATTTCTCCCTTATCTAACATAATAATTCTATCTGAATATTGGATAGCGTCTTTCATATTATGAGAAATCATAATTGTAGTCATTTTATACTTATCTATTAAAGCTTTTGTTTTTTTCATTATTACAAGAGATGTCTTAGGGTCAAGAGCCGCTGTATGTTCATCCAGTAACAATAAATCAGGATGCTTCATAGTTGCCATTAAAAGTGATAGGGATTGCCTTTGGCCTCCTGAAAGATATTTAACTTTTGTATTTAACTTGTCTTCCAGTCCTAAGTCTAAAGTTAAGAGTAACTCCACATACATAGCAATTCGATTTTTTCTGATTAATCTTCTTAAAGTAAAGCTCTCACCCTTTTTATCAGCTAAACTCATATTTTCCAGTATTGTAAGTGAGGGAGAAACTCCCATGGAAGGGTCTTGGTGAACTCTTCCAATATGAATGGCTCTTTTTTCTTCTCTTAAATTAGCTATATTTTCACCCTTAAGAATTATCTGCCCCTCATCAGAATCTATACTTCCGCCTATCATATTCAGGAGGGTACTTTTACCGCAGCCATTTGATCCAATTATTGCTGTGCATTTATTGGCTTCTATTTCTAAGTTAAAATTCTGAAATATATTTGCTTCATTTTCAGTTCCTCTATTAAAGCTTTTGGATAAATTAGATATTTTTAGCATTTATGCTTCCTCCTTTATTATTTTTGCTCACAAATATATCTCCTGCAAAAGTATTATATGAAATAAATATTATTACAATAATTGCATTTATAGCTCTTAAATCTCCAGGTTGTAGACCTAATTCTATGGCTATTCCTCCGATTATTTTGTAAACGACTGCACCTAATATAGCTCTTGTAGTGAGCTTAAGCCCATTGGATTTTTTCTTAATAGTATCTCCAATTATTATAGAAGCTAAGGCTATGACTATAATTGAACTTCCCATGGTGATATCTACAAAGCCTTGATATTGAGCCATTAGTGCTCCACTTAGTGCTACAAGTCCATTAGCTATCATAAGTCCTATTAATTTGTACCTATTGCTATTAGCGCCAAGACTTCTTACTAAGGACTCATTGTCTCCAGTTGTTATTAGCAAGTATCCTGTCTCAGTTTTTAAAAACTGGTCTAAAATAATTTTTATAACAATAACAATTATTACTAATACTATTATTTTTGAACCCATTTCAAGTACTGAAGGATATTTAAAAAGAGGTATATTAGACTTTCCATTAATTCTAAGATTCACAGAATGTAAAATAGTCATAGTTAAAATCCCAGCTAATAGAGGTTTTATTTTAAGCTTTATAAATAATGTAGCAGTAAGGAGCCCGGCCAGGGTGCCAAAGCAAAGTGCTAGTAAAGTACTAACAATAGGATTAAATCCCATCATAATAAACTTAGCAAATGCAAAAGCACCTAAAGGAAAGGTTCCTTCTACAGAAAGGTCTGCTATATCTAATATTTTATATGTTATAAAAACGCCCATAGCCAGCACTGCAAATATTAATCCTTGTTCTACTGAGGTTAAAATTAATGAAATCATAATATATCTCCAATCTTTTCTATTTATTCTCCAACTTTAATCGCATCTTTAAATAATGGTAAGTTTTCATCTAATCCTAAGGCACGTAATGTTTCAATATTAACAGTTGTAGATGTTTTTTCAGCTAATCCTACGGGTATAGTTTTAATATCTACACCACCCACTAATATATCTTTAGCCATTTTAGCAGTTTGTTTTCCTAATTCGTAATAGCTTAAGCCATTGGTAATTAATATACCACCTGTAACTTGAGACTCCTCTGCTGATATAGACAGCATATTATTTTCTAATAATTTGTTGGCAACAAGTTCCACAGAATTAGCTACCATGTTATCAGAAATGTTATAAAGAGCATCTACTTTCTTTATTAGTGACTCCAATGCTTGAGGTAAATCATTTATATTGCTAACTCCTACAGTAATAACTTCTAAGCCTACTTCTGGAGCTACTCTCTCAACTTCTTCTATTTGTATTTCTGAGTTGATTTCATTGGTGTTGTAAATAATACCTATTTTCTTAATACTAGGATCCATGACGTGGAACATTCTCAATTGTTCTGCTGTCTCTTCTACTAAATCTGAAGTACCTGTAACATTAGTTCCAACATTATCCCAAGTGTCTACTAAACCTGCTTTTACTGGATCAGTTACTGCAGAGAATAGTAAAGGTATATCTCCTGCAGTTTGCTTTGCGCTTTGTGCAGCTGAAGTAGCTATGGCATAGATTAAGTCCACTTTGTCATTTGCAAATTTTTGAGAGATTGTCATAGTTGTAGGAATATCTCCTTGGGCATTTTTATAATCTATTTCTACATTTACTCCCAGTTCCTTAAGCCCATCTTCAAACCCTTGTCTTGCATCATCTAGGGCTGGATGCTCTGCTAATTGAACAATGCCAATTTTATACAATGTTTCTCCAGATCCACTTGGATTTGCAGCCTTAGTAGTACAACCTGTTATTAATACGGTACTTGCTAATAATACTGCCATTAACTTTTTCATTTTTATTCCTCCTATTTTGTTTTTGGAAATAAAAAAATCTTCCATCCCTATAAATACAAGCAAAAGCTTATATTTATAGGGACGAAAGATTAAATTTCCGTGGTACCACCCTTATTATGACAATGTCATCACTTATCAGGCCTAACAGCCTTATCCCCTATAACGATGGGCTTTCGGATTCGTCTACTGGTATATACGTTTAACGAATCTGCGACCAAGTGAATATTATATATCGACTTACTGTTGGCTTTCACCTACTCCAACTCTCTGTAAATAAGTATAGATATTTTTCTCTTCGTCAATGCATTTTATAATTTCTCATATCATATTCTATAAAGAATACTTTGTCAACCCCCATTATCAGAATTTTTTTAAAATTTTTTATTTTAAATGCATCCAGTACCACTGCTTTACTTATAAGGATATACTATGTTAACATATGAAATATAAGTAACATACTAATAATAAAGTAGGTGAGGATTTGATTTTAGAGGTAAAAGATATATATAAAAGTTTTGGAACAGCAGAAATACTGCATGGAATCTCTTTTAAAGTAGAAAGTGGTAAAGCCTTAGGACTTTTAGGACGAAATGGAGCAGGAAAGACTACTACTATTAGAATTTTAATGGATCTTTTTCATGCTAATGAAGGAGAAATAATATTAGACGGAAAGAGGTTTGAACCTAGGAAGCATCAAATAGGATACTTGCCAGAAGAAAGAGGATTGTATCCCAAAAAGAAAGTGCTAGAACAATTAATGTATTTAGCACAATTAAGAGGATTATCTCGTAAAGAAAGCAAAGACAATGGACTACATTGGTTGTCTAGAATGGGAGTAGACCATTATAAGGATAAAAGATTAGAAACTCTTTCTAAAGGAAATCAACAAAAGGTACAATTAGCACAAACATTTATTTGCAACCCAGATATTGTAATATTAGATGAACCCTTTAGTGGATTAGACCCAGTAAATTCTCAAATCTTAAAAGGAGTTATAACAGAGTTTATCCAAGAAAATAAATTACTTATTTTTTCCAGTCATCAAATGAACTATGTAGAAGAATTCTGTGAAGAAATAGCATTAATCCATAATGGGAATATAGTCCTAACGGGAAATCTAAAAGAGATAAAAGGGGAATATGGGAAAGATAGATTAACCATAAGTGATATGAACTTAAGCTCTGATGAAATGGGGAAAGTATTCCAAGAAAAACTAGGAGACTTAGCTCATGTAGACGAAATAAAAAAAGATTACTTAATAGTAAAACTATTTAAAGGTAAGACTAAAAATCAACTATTAGCTGCTCTTGCAGATTTAAATTTAGATATTCAAAAGTTTTCTATCTATGAACCTACTTTAAGTGATATTTTCATTCAAAGGGTAGGTGATAAATAATGAAAGACTTTTTTATAGTTTTAAAATTCGAGCTCTTAAATGTAATAAAAAATAAAGCTTTTATAATATCTACAGTAATAATATGTATTTTGATATTTGGCGGCTTATCTGTTCCAACAATAAAAGATCAATTTTTTAGTTCTTCAAGCAAGGATGAAGTAACAGAAGAAGCTATTAAATATGGGTTTGTAAACAATAATTTATCAGAAGTTAATACTGAAGATTATATTTCTAGTTTTGGGCCAGGAGAATTAATCCAATTTGATTCTGAAGACCAGCTTAAAGAAAAAATAAATAATGGTGAAATTAAGTTTGGAGCCATTATTAATAGCTGGAAGAATTATGATTATGTTGTAAACAACAATGATATGAGTAATAATCAGCAATTCTTTTTTGAAGAAGCTTTAATTAAGACATTTAGAATAAAAGAATTAAACCAATTAGGACTAGAGTATGTAGATGTAGAAGAATTATTTACTATGCCTATAGAGTCTAATACTATAGTTCTTGGAAAAGATAGTGCACAAAACTTTTTATACACCTATATATTAGTTTTTGGTCTATATTTTATGATAATAGTATATGGACAGCTAATAGCCAGTGGTGTAGCCAGTGAAAAAAGTAATAGATCCATGGAGGTTTTAATAACTAGCGCTAAAAGTTCTAATTTAATATTTGGGAAAGTCCTAGGTGGAGCTTTAGCAGGTGCCCTACAATTTGCGATCTTTATTGGAGCAGGATTTATAGCCTATAAGATAAATGCGGCAGCTTGGGATAACAGTCTAGATTTCATATTCAATATCCCTGCTAGTGTATTATTAACATTTTCTGTCTTTGGAATATTAGGATATCTATTATATGCTTTTATATTTGGAGCTCTAGGTGCCTTGGTTTCTAGAACAGAAGATATAAGTGCCAGCTCTACACCTATTACAATATTATTTGTAGTGGTATTTATTATTTCCATGACTGGTATGCAAAATCCTGAAGGTTTGATTATAAAAGTCGCATCCTTTGTTCCCTTTAGTTCCTTCATGTCCATGTTTGTCAGAGTTTCAATGGGTAATGTAAGCAACTTAGAAATAGCTATATCTTTAATAATATTAGTAATTACCACAATAGCCATAGGATTCTTAGCTGCTATAATATACAGAATGGGAACACTTATGTATGGGAATAGAGTTAAGTTGAAAGATATATTTAAATTAATAAAAGCTGAGAAAAATTAGAAAACCTTGGGAGAAAATTTTCTCCCAAGGTTTTTAGCTAATCTTTATAGATCCGTTTGAAGTGGATGCATTATATTTTAAATTTTCACTAGATTCATCATAATTTGGATTGTGAGCAAGTATTCTTTTGTTACCTGCAAAGCCTTGGTCTCTATTAATAGAAGTCATATTAGGTAATTCTAAAGTCACACTTCCCATAGATGTATCTAAATCAAAGTAAGCACCTTTTACCAAATTATCTAATGTGGAAGTAATTGAACCATTTGAAGTAGTTAAATCTACTTTGTTAGCTCGGTTTATATCTAAATGATTACAAACAATTCTTCCATTTGAGGTAGACAAATTTAGTATTTCTGCAGAAATATCAAAAGCTTCAATTCTACCATTTCTAGTAGTCATATAAATTTCATCGCCTACAAGTCTATTACTATTTATAGAACCATTGGTAGTTGTACTATTTAATTTATCTACATTTACATCATTAATTTGTATTTTGCCATTAGTTGTAATCAAAATCATCTCTTTGTAGTTTTTATTTGGCAAGAATACATCCAGCTTAACTGAAATATCTTTACTTAAGGTTGGAGCAAATACTAACCTATCCCCGTCAATATAAAATTCATAGAAATCACTATTCATATCTATTACATCATTTTTGTATTCGCAGGTAAGCTTTATTGCAATCTGCTCTTTTTCCCATGTGTTTAAATTTATTGAGCCATTAATAGCTTTTAAATCTAAAATAGGATTCTGGATTTGGCTTAAATCTTCTTCTAAATCTATAGTAATGGTTTCACTGTTAAAATTTAATCCAAAAGAACCGCTTATATCCCTTAAACCATCCACCATACTAGATATGGCATTTCCTATATCTTGTCCAATTTCCTCAAAAGTCATATTTGATAATCTTTTATGTTTATCATCTTTTGTATCCTTTGCTTTAGTACGATCTGAAGTTTTGCTGGATTCTTGACCTTCCAGTGCCTCAAATAATTTTGTAGCTTCTTCTACCGAAATTTTTCCTTCTTGTAACATAGATAAAATTAATAATCTTTCTTCTTTCACGATTAAACCTCCCTTTATATTCCTTGTATTAGTTTTACTGCTTCTTCTGAAGTTATTTCTCCTCTGTTTAGCATATCTAATATTTCTTTTCTACTTATTGAAGATATTTGTTCTTTCTCATCATATCCTAGGGATTTTATTAAACTATCCAACTTTCCTTTAACAGTAGGGTATGATATTCCCAGTTCTCTTTCAATTTCTTTTATATTTCCTCTGCTTTTAATAAATATTTCTATAAATTGTTTTTCTTCTCCAGTTAGTTTACAAAAATTACATAGTGAGAATTCACCTTCAATATTAGTGTTACAAGTATTGCAGCTTAATCTAGTTGCAAATAATTCATCACCACAAATAGGACATTTACCTATTACTTCTTGTTTCATAGTTTCACCCCTCATTAAATCTGTTATTAACTATATATTAATATATTATATTGATAATGTCAATCATTTTATTAATATAATTAATAAAATACTTAATATAATTAATAAAATACATAAAAACAATACGCTAATATGAAAAATGCTTTATATTGTATTAATTTATAAGAAATGGGTAATATTAATAGTAATAGGGGGAGATAATATGACAAAATTTGAAGATGCTAAAAAAATAGGTTTAAGAGCAAAGGAAACCAATAAGATAATAGCAATATATCCTGATAAATTAAAGGGAACAAATGAAGAAATAGAAAAAACAGTGAGAGACTGGTATTATCAGCAAAGTTGTGGCGCTGAAGATGATTTGTTATCCGCCTTTGTAGATGCATTAACTGATGAAGAAATAAAATCTAGGAATTTATAAAAAATGTAAATAAAGTCGAAAAGTGAAAATGTAAATCATAAAAGAAATTAAAGTTACCTTATAATTTTAAAAATGACTAGATAGTGATATAATGGCAATAAGTTAAAGAAGCTTAAGTAGAGTTATACGAATCTAACAATTATCATATATTATGACAAACACAGCAATATTTACCATAACCTTATAAGGTCTGATTTTACCCATTTTGAGTTTGTCATAATAAGAATTGAGTAAAACTCACTATCAAAATTTCTTGACAAGTAAACTATACAACAATACAATGTTGGCAAGTAAACTTGGCAAGGAGGATTTTAAATGAATAAGGATGAAATTCTAGCAAAAGCTAAAAAAGAAAATTTAATGAATGATGAAGCTAAAAACAACAAAAGTAAAATAGGGAAACAATGGGGTTTAACAGCATCTAGTATAATTATATTTGCAATTATTATTATAAACTACATGAATAGTAAAGATATTAGTCATTTATTCGCTATCTATGGAGCATATCTAGGCTTTGAACATTTGGGGAAATATTTTGCTAATAAAGAAAAAACCGATTTACTAGCTTCTCTTGGAGGTATGTTAATTTTAGTTGGTTCTTCAGTATTATGGTTGGCTGATTTATGGAACGTTTAGAATTAAAAAATAGATTAAAAGAAGTTAGAAATGAAGCAAAATTATCTCAACAAAAATTAGCTGATCTGGTAGGTGTTTCAAGAAATACAATAAGTTCAATCGAAACGGGTAAATTTAATCCTACTGCGAAACTAGCTTTAATTTTATGTATTGCTTTAGATAAAAAATTTGAAGAGTTATTTTATTTTGATTAAATTTAAAGTAAGGAATTTACTAATTGTTGAGTTTGTCACAATGCTAATTAAGTAAAACTCAACTAAATAATCAAATGAATTTTGCAAAGCTTAAAAATTTGAAAATTTTTAAGCTTTTATTTTACATGTCATGGAAAGTTAGCTTGACATGTGTTTGTAATTGATATATTATATATGTAAAGCAAGGTTTCCATTTATTGAAAGGAGGTATATCAGATTGTGAAAAACAATTTAGAGGAACTAAGAAAAGAAAGA
>CAYZDC010000026.1:0-14913 GCA_964477045.1 uncultured Tissierellaceae bacterium
TATTTTGTATATCCTGCTCCTTGCATAGTTCTAGATAGGGATATTGTTACTGCATGTAATGGTTCTGACAGTCCTATTATAATTAAAAAAGACTTTCCTATTCTCAATACTTCTGGATTCATTTCGTCTAAGAAAAATTTTATAAAGGGAGTGGAAAATATTACAAATATTAAGGCTAAGGCCCCCATTAAAATTGCACCTAGTAATGCACAGACTTTAGCAGTTTTATTTGCACGTTCTAGTTTATCTGCTCCTATATTCATTCCTGATAATGTAGCTGCTGCAGTACCTATAGCAAGCCCAGGCATAAGAGCATATTGGTTTAGATTGGTTCCTATTACATAAGCTGGTACTGCTGCTTCTGCCTGTAAGGTTCTGGCCAATATTGCAAATATTAAAAATCTACTTATATTTCTTGATAAGCCTTGTAATGCTGATGGAAGTCCAATTTTTAAGATCTGCCTTCCAATTTCCCATTTAGGTTTAATCATATCTATAAGATCTACTTTTACAATAAATCTGCCACTCATTAATGCGGCCCAACCTAGAATTGCCCCTATTAATCTAGCTACTAAGGTTCCCATAGCAGCTCCTCCAACTCCCATCTCAGGGAATATCCATAATCCATAAATAAATACAAAATTGCCTAATACGTTCATTCCATTCATAATAATATCTATAATTAAGGGTGTCTTTGTATCTCCTGCTCCTTGAAAAATAGATTTAGCCATGAAATTAAGAAGGAAAAATGGTATTGAAACAAAAAATATAGCCATATATTCTTTCGCTAAAATTAATACATTATCATTTACTCCTAATAGGTGTAAAATCCATTCATTAGTCAATAATCCAAGGGGTATCATAAAAGCTGATGCAACTATACTTAGAAAAAATGCCTGCCCTGCACTTTTAGACACACTTTTATGGTCATTCATTCCAGTAAATCTAGATATCATTGCTATGGTTCCTGTGGATATTGCCATAACTAAAACCATTATTAGCATAATAATATTTCTACCGGTACCAACTGCAGATATGGCATCTACCCCTAGTGAACCAACCATCTTTATATCGATTGTACCAATGGAAACTTGAAGCAAAGACTGTATAATTATTGGCCAGGCCAAATATATGACATTGTAATATATATTTTTATTATTTAAAAGAAAATCCCTTCTCTTATTAGACTTTTCAATCATAAAATCACATCCTAAAGATGATTATAACATTTTTAGAAATAATTATCTAGGGAGGCGAAAGACTTTTTAAGTAGAAGTTTTATTTTTATTAATCTTATATAGGGTTTTGATTATATTTACAGTTACTAAGAATAGTGGGGTCCCTATAAATGCTCCTAATATACCAAATAACTTTATACTTACAATTACTATTACAATAACTGCTAGAGGATGGAGTTTTAATTTATCTCCCATGATTTTTGGAGTAATAAAACTACCTTCTAATTGTTGCACAATTATTGCAGCTATGACTATTTTTATAGCTAGACCGAAGTCTATTGTAAGCGCTATAAGCAAGGCAGGTAAAACTCCAAGGAATGGTCCAATTAATGGAATTACTGAGGTTAAAAGGGAGAACAGGGCCATTAAAAGAGCATTTGGCATGCCTATAATCAAATAAGCTATAAACATTAGTACACCAATTACAGATGCCACTAATAATTGGCCATTTATATACGTTGATAATATTACATCTATTTTATTAGCTAGTTTTTCAAATTCACCTTTATGTTTTTTTGGTATCTTTGAAAACAACTTTTCTTTAAACATTTTATCATCTTTTAAAAGGTAAAAAAGTATAAATGGGGTTAATATAAATTGAGTTACTATATCCCCCACGCTGGAAAATATTCCCAATGCGTTTGACCCTATCCCACTTAGAAATTCTTTAATATTATTGTTAATCCTTTCAAAAATATTTAAATCAGGCAATATTTCTTGAAATTTTCCATTTAAGTAATCCTTATATTGGGTTAATTGATCCTTATTTTTTACAAAAGCATCTTCAAATTGATCTTTAACAACTGCTCCACCATAAATAAATAGTATTACTACCAATGCTAATACTAGGATAATAGAAATTAATGCAGCTAGGGAATCCTTTCCTATCCATTTAAACAATAACCTTTTTATAGGTCTTAAAGCATAATAAAGAAAGCCTCCAATAATAATAGGTGCTATTAGCATTCCTATTACTTGTAATATTGGTAATATAAAAGGTTGTATTTTTATAAATAAAAACAATATTGCCATTACTAACAAAACTTGTACTAAAATCTTCATTTTCCTGTCATTCAAACTAACCACTCCTCTTGATTGCATTTCTTAAGTAAGTTATACCCTTTTTTATGATTTATATTTACTCTCTTAAAATCTACAAAATAATATCTCTATTTTCTACTTTTATGGTATGATATTGAGTAATAATCAAAATAATATTAAGGATTGATGTTTATGGATAATGGACTATTATTTCAAGGTTTTGAATGGTATCTTTCTGATGATGGAAATTATTATAAGGACATGTTATTAAAATTAGATGACTTATCTGCTATAGGTGTAACATCTATTTGGCTTCCCCCTGTCTGTAAAGCTACAGGAACTAATGATACAGGGTATGGCATTTATGACCTTTTTGATTTAGGTGAATTTGATCAAAAGGGTTCTATTCGAACTAAATATGGTACAAAAGATCAGTTGAAAACCTTAATCAAAGAAATTCACAATCGAGAAATGAGAGTGTATGCAGATGTGGTTTTAAATCATAAGGCAGGAGCTGATAAGGCAGAAAAATTTATGGCTATTATGGTAGACCAAGAAAACAGAAATAAAACTATTGGTGAGCCTATAGAAATTGAAGGTTGGACTGGCTTTGATTTCCCTGGAAGAAATGATAAATACTCAGATTTTAAATGGTCCTATTATCATTTTAATGGTGTAGATTTTGATAATTTGACTGGGACTAAAGCTATTTATAAAATTATTGGTGAAAATAAAGGCTGGAATTTAGGCGTTAGTTGGGAAAAGGGAAATTACGACTATTTAATGTTTGCTGATTTAGACCTAGCTCACCCTGATGTTAAAGAGGAATTAAAAAAATGGTCTCTCTGGTTTATAGATGAATTAGGTTTAGATGGATTTAGACTAGATGCACTAAAACATATGGATGAAGAATTTATAAATGAATTAGTAACACATGTAGGAGAAAATAAAGACAACTTTAACTTTATAGGTGAATATTGGTCCAATGATTTTGAAGAAAACAAAAAATATCTAGAAAACACAAATCATAATGTAGATTTATTAGACGTACCACTTCATTTTAATTTATACTATGCTTCCCTAGGAGGAAATGGATTTGATTTAAGACAGATATTTGATAATACATTGGTACAATCTAATCCATCTCAAGCAGTGACTTTTGTAGACAACCATGATTCCCAAATTGGAGAATCATTACAATCTAATATTCAGCCCTGGTTCAAGGAAATTGCATATGGATTAATTCTTCTTAGACGAGATGGCTATCCATGTATTTTTTATGGTGACTATTATGGCACTGGCGGAGAGAATCCTCAACCAGGATTTAAAGAAAGTATAGATAGATTGGCAAAAATCAGAAGAAATTTTGCCTATGGAGATCAAGATGATTACTTCCACTCTTCTGATTTAATAGGTTGGGTAAGACATGGCAATGAAGAACATCCTAATAAGTGTACTGTCCTTATCTCCTCAGGAGATATGAATACTTTGAGAATGTTTGTAGGTGTCGAAGAAGCAGGTAAAGTATATGCTGATTATACTACTAACAATGAGGCTAAAGTAACTATTGATGAAGAAGGTTATGGAGATTTTATGGTAGGCCCAGGTAGTATATCTGTATGGGTAGAAGATGGAATAGAAATCTAGTTAGGAGATGATTACTTGTCTGATTTAGAGACTCTTAGAAAAAGTGTAGATCAATGTGATCTAGAAATAGTCCAAGCACTTGAAAAGAGATTTAATATAGTAAAAGAAATCGTTCAATATAAGCAAGAGAATAATTTAGAAATATATCAACCTAGTAGAGAAGCAGAAGTATTAGAAAAAATTCAATCTTACCTTAGTAAAGATGAATTTAGTGAAGAACTAAAAGAAATATATATTAAGATTATGGAAATGAGTAAAGAAATACAAGAAACCCAAAAAAATTCCTACTAGATATCTAGTAGGAATTTTCCATAATCTATAGTGTTATTATTTCATAACCATCGTTTATGTAATCAAACATTGCAGGATGGCCCAATGCATTACCTTTAATTGGTATACCAGATTTTTCATTGTAGTCTAATACACCCATTTGAGCTGAACAAGCTTTACATATACTGTCAAACAATCCTAACTCTCTAGCTTTTAGATATAGTGTGTTTTCTTCTTCATCTAGTAGTTGGATTAATTTTACAGCTTCACCTTCCATGATGATTTTTGTTTCTACACCTTTCTCATGCAAGTCTATTGCATTAATCAATACATGAACAAAACACATTTTGTCTCCCTTAAATGGGAAAAAAGCAATTTTTCTCAATATTATCTCTCCTAATATTTATTTTACCTTCAATTATATGTATACCCTTAATCCTTTTAATTAATCTAATAGAAAATATAAGGACAGGGCCAGCAAAGCTAGCCCTGCAATACATATGTCTACCTTGTTCCTCCACCGCTTCCGCCTCCTGAGAAGCCTCCACCGCCGCCCATACTGGTGCCTCCTCCAGACCCACTACTTCTAGCTGCCTGAGCTTTGGTATGAGAGATATTGCTTGCTAAATGGCTTGTAAGGTATATTGTATTTCCTCTATAAACTGTTTCTTGAGTATAATTTGGATATAGTTTTTCAAATTGTTTTACTACAACTGCAGTTAATCCTAAAAACCCTGCCCATATCATAATGTTATCCCAAATTCTTACATTTACTGCCTCATGTTCATTTAATAGTGAGAAATCATTAAGATAATTTATATATTTATATATATTCTCTTCCACTTTTTTCCCTGCTGCTGTTAACTGATAGTCAGGAAATGTAAAAAACAATACTTTCTTTTCAGTTACTTCTAAATATCCTAAATTTTCAAGTCTTTTTTTGCTGTATTCATTTACAGCTTTTTCCCATCTATCTATTTTTGTATAATTTGATCTAGCCCATTTAGTAAATTCCTTTTCTTCCAAGATCTCATTAGATCCAGCTGCTGTTAGCATCATTTGGAATAATTCATTTTCTAATATATGGTCTAATTGACTAGTATTTAAAAACTTTAGGTTAGTAGAGTCTTTTTTAAATACCCAACCTACTTCTTCTTCTACAGCAATAATTCTATCTTCATTTATCCATTTTAATATAAATCCTGTAAGAAGATTTTCAAAATTAGCTGTACCCATCATATATGGAATATAATAGATATCTAAAAAATTCCCTTCATAGGGATAATCCCTATAATATTCTTCTTTAAAATGCCTAGTAAATTTATTAGGAGATTTGTTTGTAGATTTTGAGGTTTTACCCATTACAAATACCACTATAAAA
This sequence comes from uncultured Tissierellaceae bacterium, assembly GCA_964477045.1. Lineage (GTDB taxonomy): Bacteria > Bacillota > Clostridia > Tissierellales > Tissierellaceae > CAYZDC01. The sequence goes on from CAYZDC010000026.1 coordinate 5,578, forward strand.
AATATTAAACCTGCACCTAGTCTTGTAATTGTTTGAAATACTCTAACAATAGGATTTGTTTTAGTAGGTCTATCTCCTGTGAATCCTCCATCTTCTTGTACTCCTTGATCATAGTCACTACCTACAAAAGCTTGATCTTGAACATCTTGAAAACTTGCATTTCGACTTTTGTCTGTGGCAAACATTCCATCAGGCAGTTTAAGCAATAGGGTCACATTATCATTTCTAGACAATGGCCTACTACTAGTAGCGACTACTTTGCCATTTTGAAACCTAACATCACCAGCAAAGCCAAATCCCCAGATCTTTTCATTTTCTTCAGAAAATTCATTTGCACTACCTATAGTTACTGTTACTCGCTCTGGAGGAATATTTGTATCAGGATTTACAAATCTCCAAAATACCATTTGGCTATCATCTAACTGTTCTACAAAATTTGTAATTGTATATTCCAAGTCATATTCATGATGTCCATAATCACCAACTCCCCAGCTTAGTTCGTAGCCACTGGAAGTTCTAATTATTCCACTTTTGCCCTTCTTGTATTCTCTAGATTCATTTATATCCCAATTATCATCATTTTGAAATAAATTACCATTCTCCCTAACAGTAAAATCTTTAATTTGAGATATTCCTACATTGTCTATTACTATATAACTTTCTGTTCCTTCTACTAAATTAGCCACTCTGTGTTCTTGAATTGTGGCACTACCATCTGAATTTATAAATACATTTATATCTAAGGATTCAAGTCTATGATCTGCAGCATAGACATTTCCCATACTAAATACAAATAGCAATATAACAACCAAATATAGTGCTTTATATCTATTCTGAATCATATCCTCACCTCTTTGGTTTTACTCCCAACTTGGCATTTCTTGCTTTGTTTCTGTTCCTTGGAAGTAGTCTCTTTCTTCGAATTTAAATATTCCAGCTATAATGCTGCCTGGGAACATTTTAATAGCCCTATTAAATCTAGTAACTATATCATTGTAAATCATTCTTGAATTTCTTACATTGTCTTCAAATTTATTAACACTTGCCATAGTGGTTTGATAAACTCCACTTGCTTTTAAATCTGGATAACTTTCAGAAACGGCAATAAGCCTACCTAATACATTATTAAATTGTTGTTCTGCATTTTCTATTTCACTTACACTACTATTTTTACCTAAGCTTGCTCTTTTCTCTGTTACACTTTCTAATACTTCTGCTTCATGGGCCGAATATTGCTTGGTTGCCTCTATAAGACTTTTTAAAGCATCCCATCTAGATTCAATTTGAGTAGCAATTTGTGCCTTTGCATTGTCTACTCTTTCTCTCAATGTGATCAGTGAATTATAGGTGCTCATTACCCAAAAACCTAAAACTACTACTAATACAATTAAAATAATAAATCCCATTTTCATCTCTCCTTATATTTAGTTTTCTTACTCCCTATTATATACCCATTTCTCTTTACTTTAAATAACTAAAATACTTCCTGTGTTATTATTTATGAAGTTTTCTTCTAATTGTTGCTCTAGCATTGTCTCTCCTTGCTTTCCAGTACAGTGACAAGCACCTATGAGATGGATCTCTTTTTCTCTTAAGTATTGGATTATTCCATTTATTTTTTCATCATCTTCCTTTACTAAATGTGTTCCACCTATTAAGGCATAAATCTCTAGGCCTGTTCTATCTTCTATTGTATCTATTATATTTAAAATCCCTACATGTGAACATCCTACAATAACTACAAGTCCTCTTTCTGTGTTTATACCTAGGGAAATTTCATCTAAAAATTTATCTTTAATATATTCACCATCTTGCTTTAAATACATAGTTTGGTTGGTGTTTTCAAATTCTTCTTTTCTATTAAAATTTGTAAATACCATAATGTTTTCTGTTAAATATATTATATCTTCATTTACATAGTGGGTTGGAATATTATTATGTCGTAAAAATTCTACATCAAAAGGATTTCCCGTAAATTGATAATCTCCATCTTCCCTTAAGCTATACTTGTTGTTGAAAAATCCATCTCCTACATATAGGTCAAAGTTTGGTTTTACTTCCTTAATAAGCCTTTCCAATCCTCCACTATGGTCATAATGACCATGACTAATAAAGACATAATCCAAGCCCTTTAAATCAATCCCTAATTTCTCAGCATTGTCTACAATATTTCCACTTTGCCCTGTATCAAATAGGATTTTCTTATTGTCTGCTTGGATAAATATTGAAAGCCCATGTTCTATATGCAGGCCTTCTATATCTCCTAACTTGTTTTCTATTAATGTGGTTAGCTTCATCTATTTCACCTCTTAAACTATTATTACCCATTGTTGTACTTTTTTCACTAAAATAAAATTTATTGAATAAAATATTGATTTTGGGTATATATAAAATAGGTTAAAAAAATATTTAAGAAATTTATTATTAAAAAGGAGATTATTATGGGAATTTTATCTTGGATAATTGTAGGAGCATTAGCAGGATGGTTAGGTAGTAAAATGATGAACACAGATAAATCAATGGGTGCCATAGCAAATATTGTAGTAGGTATTGTAGGTGGGCTTATTGGTGGATTTATAATGAATAACTTTTTTGGTAAAGAAGGGGCCTATGGAATAAATATTTATTCTATTCTAGTAGCATTTTTAGGTTCTATAATACTTTTAGCAGTTGTGAAAGCATTTACTAGAAAATAACAATTAAAAAGGAGACTATAAAAATGGCAAGAAGCGGAAGAAAAAAAAGTTGGTTATTCCTCCTATTATCAATATTTGGAGCAAGAGCCTTAATTAAAAAATTAGGTTTAGATAAGTAAAAGTAAATAGTATTACATTATAAAACAGGTGATTTAGAAAATTACCTGTTTTATAATTTTATCAATGAGACTTTTATTTTATAAAATTAATATAAAGTTATTTTTTGTGATATTATATCTATATGAATATTAAATAAAGGTGATGATATTAATGGGTGATAAATTTCATTCTAGAATAGAAAAATATGAAAAGATAAAAGATAAATTAAATAAGTCAGTAAATACTGTAGCGACTATTAGATTACTAGACTTCCTACTAATGCTTTTTTTAGCCTATAAATATGTTGAAAAAGGTACTAGTATCTATTTGTATTCCCTATTAACTGCTATTGGGCTGCTAGTATATTTAGTCTTACATCATGGAAAGCTTAAGAATAGTCTTCGATTTGCAAATAGTATGATACTTATAAATCAAAGATACTTAGATAGACTTAATGACAATTGGGTGAACTTTGGAGATAATGGAGAAGATTTCGGGGATAAAACCCATCCCTATTCCAATGATTTGGATATTGTTGGAAAAAGTTCTCTTTTTCAAAGAATTAATTTAGCTCATAATTATATAGGTAGAAATGCCTTGGCCAAAGATTTATTAAATAAGCAATATAATAAGGATGAAATCTTAAATAGACAAAATGCAATTGAAGAATTAAGCCATAAATTGGATTTCATACAAAATTTAGAGTATGAAAGTATGAATACAAAAATTCTGAACCCTGAGGATTTAATATCTTATTTTGAAAATAGCAAGGAATTTACTTATAGTAATAATACTAGATTGCTTATAAATTTCTTACCACTGTTAACATTGACATCTTTGGTTTTATTTTTTATTTTGAAAATTTCATCTCTGTTTCTAGTTCCTTTTCTTTTAGTTACTATTCAGATTTTACTTTGGCTTATAGGTCTTAAGAAAAATGATAGTATTTTAGAAAAAGTAGGATTGTTTAAAAATAATTTAGAAGTTTATCATGGTTTACTAAGAGTTATAGAAAAAGAAAACTTTGAAAGCCCATTATTAAGAGAAGAGCTGGACTCTCTTTTCTCTGGAGCAGGGTCCATTAAGGCTATAAAAAAATTAGATATGATTTCCGAAAGAATTAACATAAAACATAGTGGTGCTATATATTTAATTTTAAATATACTTTTCTTGTGGGATTATAGATCAGTCTTTGCATTGGAGAATTGGAAGAAAAGTTACGGTAGCCATGTTAGGAAGTGGATAGTATCCATAGGTAAAATCCAATCTCTTACAAGTCTTTCTGTATTATTGCAAATAGAAGAAAATATAACATTCCCTCTTATAGAAGAAGACAAAAATATTATAGCAAAGTCCTGCGGACATCCCTTAATTCAAAAGGATGAAAGAGTAAATAACCATATCGATATAATAGACAATATATTGATTATTACTGGTTCTAATATGAGTGGTAAAACCACCTTTTTAAGAACTATTGGAATAAATTTAGTCTTGTTAAATGCTGGTACTGTAACTATAGCAGAAGAGTTTTCTAGCCCCATAATAAATGTTTATACTTCAATGAGGGTCACAGATGATTTGAAAAATAAAATATCTACTTTTTATGCTGAACTTTTAAGAATTAAAGAAATCCTAGACTTTGGACTAGATAATCCTAATACTCTATTTTTAATAGATGAAATATTTAATGGAACAAATTCAAAAGACAGAATCCTAGGTGCTAAAAATGTATTACTTAATTTAAATAAATATGGATTAATCGGAGCCATTACTACTCATGACTTTGACTTATGTGAATTGGATAAATATGGAAGAATAAAAAACTATCATTTTGCTGAAGATTATGTCCATGGAAAAATCTCCTTTGACTACAAATTAAAAGAAGGAAGATCAACTTCCACCAATGCCAAATACTTAATGGAATTAGTAGGAATAGAATTTTTAGAGTAATTAAATCATCCTTGCGGCTTTCTAAACCACAGGGATGATTTCTCTTTTTTTATTCCATAACCTGGGCAAAGAATGGATTATGCTTAGCTATTTCTTCATCATTCCATGGAGGTGCTGCACATTTTTGGCACCAATGTCCAGCTTTTAATACCAATCTAGGACTAGCATAAAATTCATGATTAAAAGAACACTTCCATAACAATTTAGTATCTAAATCTCCTGCTACCATGGTAGGGGATAAACATTGTCCACCTCTAAAATTAGCCGCAGATTTTATATCATCTATATTAAGAAAATGTTCATCTTTGCTTTCATTATATCCATGATCTAATACTAAAATATTACTATAGTCATCTTGAATATGAAAATCGCTCCAATCTCCTATCTCTTCCCATTTCTCTAAAGATCCCCAGTATGCATTTATCTTTTCCATATTTTTAGTTTTTATCCAATTTAGTGTTCCATTAGGACTTTGAGCAATTATTTTCATTACAAAATATTTAATAAAAAAGTTAGGCATGAATTTTAATAAATTAGTAGGGAATTTTACTTGCATTTTTAGTCTTTCTCCAAAGTCTTCTAGGCTTTCTTTTCTAAAATCCAAATAATCATTTAAAATATGTGAATCTAAATAGTATTGGCCATGAAAATTTTTAGTGGCAAACCACTTAGGTTCAAATATCTTTTTTATGTCTTTTACCCCAATAGTTTGTAAGATGGCAGAAGTAAACTGGTAGTTATTTGCTCTGCAACTTTCTCCACCACCTACATTATAAATATTCTTCCAGAATGTATTAGGTAGGTCTTTGATACATATATTGGCTAACATGCGCCCTGAATCATCATCTGTTATCCATTCCAATACGTTATTTAAGGGTTGATGAAACATTATTCTATCTCTCATACTTAATAATCCACTATATAATATACCAGTCTGTCGCAAACTTACCCAATATTTTAATCCAGATTCTATTACTAGTCTTTCAGCAGCTATTTTTGTTACAGCATAGTTATCAAATATAGAAGGCTTTATAGGATCTCCAACTCTGCCCCAATGAATTGGTGGAAGCCTACTTCCAGTTTCAGCTACACTGCCTATATATACAAGTTTCACATCTCCTAAATTTAACTGATCAATGGCTTTTAAAATATTTTTAATTGACCCTACATTGATTTCCCATGCAAGTTCAGGTTTATCATCAGCCTCTGGAGAAACTAGTGCTGCTACATGAAGTATATAATCCACTCCTTTTAAAGCTGTTTTAACATCATCATAATGGGTTAAATCACCCCATATTATATTTATAGAATCCTTGAATTTATCCATTTTCTTTCTATTGTTCTTGGAATCACGAACTATAGTCACCAGGTCTAAGGAATCTTTGTACTCTAATAAATGGCTTAATCCAGCTCCACCCATGATTCCCGTTACTCCGCTTATAAAAACTCTTTTTTTCATATTATTCACCTTTCTGTAAATTAAAATGCCTCCATGGCTTTAGAATCTTTTATCATAATTAAATATTGAAAATAATCTGTAGTAACTCCTGAAGTTGGAAATTTATGTTTTAGAGGCCATATTAAATTTTCTTTAAAAGGAGAGTCCTCATTGTTTAATTTAAATATAGTATATGCATCCCTATTGATATATTTAAACTCTTCTATTGAATCATCCCAGGTATTAATATCACTTTCATAGTTTCTCCTATCTGTTGGATAAAAATACCTGCAATTATCATAGGCATATACTATTGATAATACCCTTTCTTTAAATCCAGAATCGCCATTTTGTAATTGAGCTGCAAACCAATACATATAAGGAAAGGCCCTTTGAAATACATGGGAAAGTCCCAATTGTCCAAAAAATTTACCCTCTGGTAATTCTTTTGAAATACTTAAAAAATTTTCGTACATTCTTATACTTCTAGTACCATTAAAGTTATTGCTGGTGTACACTTCCAATTTATTCCACAAATTATTATTAACATGTACTATATTGAAATAATCTTCTTCCAAATGTTTTTTAAAATAGTCTCTATTTTTAACCAACTCTTCATTTATCCATCCATGAATCTGTTCTAATTCTTCATCTGTAATATTTTCTTTATCTATATATCTACTTATATATTCACTTAATTGCCCTCCCAAGTTATTTCTAATTAAACAATCATTTATATATATAAATGCATTCTTAGGCTGATGCTCTATATCAATGCCAAGAATTATCAATTTATCTTCCTTAGATAGGGTATTGTTGTATTTATAAAGATCCTTCCAGTGGTTGTATTCATCTCTGTTCCAGGCATATGTACCATTAAAGAACCTATAGGCTTCTTTTAATATATTTTCATCTCCTGAATCTAAGTATTTATTTAAAAAATAGGCTACACTATGGGGTAATTCATAGATATAATACTTGAAATTAGTCTTTTCCTTGCAATAACGAAGAAATTTCATCCTGAGTATTACATTGGCTTTGACCCCATGATTTTCCCCAATTAAAAATACATTATTATTTTCTAAATCGCTATCCATTAAAGACAAATCTTCCCGAATATTATAATTTGGATCTATATTACTATAGTTTGCTTTTAAATAATCTACTAATTGATAATTCATAATTCTATCACTCCAGTAAGAAATATCTGCTTCAAATGTTTCTTATCTTAAGTTTACCATAATAATAGGGAATACAAGGAAATATTATATGAAAAAAATCAGGACTGTAGATTACAGTCCTGAAATAAATTACTCTATAGGGATTGATTTTGTTCCTTCAATTTCTTCTTTTTTAGGGACTTTAATGCATAATACCCCATCTTCCAATTTCGCATTAATTTCTTCTTCTTTTGTATCTCCTAGGTAAATACTACGAGACATTGATGAATATCTTCTTTCCTTGTGAAGATAATTTTTTTCTTTTATTTCTTCATTTTCTTCTCTTTCAATGGATATACATAGACGGCCATCCTTTAGTTCCAAGTTTATTTCTTCTTTCTTTACTCCTGGAAGTTCTGCCTCTATAACATATTCATTGTCCTTTTCTTCAATGTCTAATTTAAAAGTGTCATGTCTCAAATTTCGACCGGTAGATATTGGCTCATTAAAAAAATCATCGAGCATATTATAGAAATCTTCAAATCCGCCTACCTGTCTAATAGGATTTCTCCTGTTAAATGGTACTAACTTAGCCATAATACATCTCTCCTTTTTCAATTATTTTCTTTAGCACTCGAGGACTCCGAGTGCTAACCCTAACTTTATTATAGTATAAATCTTAAAAAATGTCAAGATTTCCAAAGCTAAAATTTTATAAATTATAATCCAAATTACATGCATTCTATCCAGAATGTTTATCTGCTACCTCAGCCTCCACTTCCGCCTCCAAGCAATCTTAATGCCACAATTATTACAACTATAAGTATTATTACAGGTAATGAGGTTTTATTCATAATATATCACCCTTTTCTTGGTATAATTTTTTGATTACTAGTTTCTCCTTAAGGCCCTTTAAAATTTTATCTTTTCTCCAATTCCTTCCCCTATAGCTTTATCATAAATCCTTTTAGCAGTTACCACATCTAATACTCCACTTCCTACTGTTTTAAATATGGTTATTTCATCTCTATTTTCTCTAGAGGGGGTTTTTCCCATTACTAATTCTCCCAATTCTCCTGTAATATGAGATTCAGCAAATTTGTTTTCTCTTATTGGAATAATGAAGTCTCCGCTTTCATTTAAAACTCCATCATTTGTATCTGTATAAATTTTATCTGCATGGATTAAAATATATGGATCTAATTCTTGCATTTCAGGTGTGTAAGATCCTACTCCATTAATATGGGCACCCTTTTTTATATGTTTTCCATCAAATACTGGATGCTTTGCAGTAGTTACGCATGTTATAATGTCTGCATTTTCTACAGCTTCTTTAGAGCTATCCGTAGCAAATATTTTGAACTGGAACTCTTGTCCCAGTTCCTGCTTCATCCTATCTACAAACTTCTCTGCTTTATCCTTATTTCTACCATATACTCGTACTTCCTTAATCTCTCTTACATTTAAAACTGCCTCTAATTGAGCCTTGGCTTGACCACCTGTACCTATTAAGGCAAATATTGATGCATCTTTTCTAGCTAATAAATCTGTAGCAGCACCTGATACTGCCCCTGTTCTCAGTTGTGTCAAATAGTTTCCATCTATAATAGAGCAAACTTCACCTGTATCAGCATCTTGAAGTACCATTGTAGATAAAACAGTATCTAAACCTTTTTCATGATTTTTTGAATAAGTTGATACTATCTTAACTCCTAATGCACCAGATTCTTCTACAAAACCTGGCATATATAAACTTGTATCTTCTTCTGGGATATTTATACTTACCCTTAAAGGTATATCACTTTCTCCCTTTGAATATAGCTCTAATGCATCTTTAGATGCCAGTATTGCATCTTTCATTGAAAACATGCTTTCTATATCTTTTTTCTTTAGTACAATAATGTCCATATAATTTCCCCCTTAAAGTATCTATGAAGATTTATGTATTATTATATCTTAATTTAAAATATATTACTAGAAAACAATGTGACTT
>CAYZDC010000026.1:15013-19172 GCA_964477045.1 uncultured Tissierellaceae bacterium
TTTATGTATTATTATATCTTAATTTAAAATATATTACTAGAAAACAATGTGACTTTATCGGATTAAATGGGTAAATAAATAATAGATGATGGAATCATATAAGGAAAATTTAAGGAGGGAGTACAAATGCGTTTAAAAGATAAAGTTGCTGTAGTAACTGGCTCAGGATCCGGAATAGGCAGACAGATAGCTATTCAAATGGCTAAAGAAGGAGCAAAGCTAGTTCTTATAAATAGAACAGAATCAAAAGCAGTGGCTACTTTAGAAGAAATCCAAGCTAATGGTGGCCAGGGTCTAGTAGTTCCTGCAGATGTGTCTAAAATGGATGAAATGAAGAATGCCATGGATAAGGCCATGGAGAAATACGGCAAAATAGATATAATGTGCAACATTGCCGGTGTTTACGATGGACAAAGTGGTATATTGGAGACCACCGAAGAGACTTGGGATAAGGTCATCAGCGTAGACTTAAAGGGAGTTTTCATTGGTAGCAAGTTGGCAGTTGAAAAGATGCAGGAAAATGGAGGAGGAGTAATTATAAACATGTCCTCTGTAGCCGGTATTAGAGGAAATTTCGGAAGTACAGCCTACACTGCTGCAAAGCATGGCGTAATTGGTTTAACAGGAGATGTAGCAGCTAAATTCGGTAAAGATAACATAAGAGCTGTTGCTATCTGTCCGGGATTTGTTAGAACTCCATTAACTGGTTATTCTAAAGATGATACAACAAAAGCAGCAGATGAAGTGCTTGCAGGTATACCCCTAGGACGAGGAGGAATGCCAGAAGATATTGCTAATCTAGCAGTTTTCTTAGTATCTGAAGAAGCAAGTTATATTACAGGAAGCTTTTTTGTAATTGATGGAGGATTAAGTATTTAAATAAAATATAGGTTATATAAGCTTAATTAAGCTTATATAACCTATATTACTTTAAACAAAACTATTATTCTGCCCATCTTCTACTACTAATCTTCAACATTGAAAGTAATAGTATCATCAATTGTACAATATTTATCCCCTTCACGAATCACACTAAGAACAACATCTTTAAAACTACTTATATTATCTTCATTTGGTCTCTTTATATTATTACAATCCACAATATAAATGGCACTAGACCCTACAACTGTAATACATTTACTATCTTTATCAAAAATCATAGCCGTATCTTCTGATACTCCGTAACCAATATATGATATTCTTTTAGAGTCTACTACTGCTCTTATCAATCTTAAAATTCTAGGTCTTCTATCAAAATGTTGATCTATTACTCCTGCTTTAAAGAATCCAAGGCCTTTAACCAGTCTTAGGTTAGGATCTCTAGCCCTTGAATCATCATTATAATCTTCATATTTATAGACCGTAGGTAAGTTAATAGCAGTTAAGCTATTCCCTGCAGCTATCATTAATTCACTCATAATAGCTGCTCCAGCACTAGTTCCACCTACTACTGCTCCGGCTCTATATCTCTTTTTCATTTCCGAAAGTATTTTAGTATCTGATCCATCCTTTCTAACAAATGCTTTATAGGTATAATACTGGTTCCCTCCAGTAAACCAAAATCCAGTAGCACCATCCAGCATGTTTAGAATATCTTCATTATCACCTAAAGCTGGTTCGCTCCACTCTTTTCCCAGTTCAGCATAGATAGGCAATTTAATAATATTCTCAGGTTTTATTCCCAGACTAATCCATACTTTTTCAACATTCTCAATTGAAGACATAGGTTCATCCCCAGAAGCTGTAGGTATAATTGCTATTTTTGAATCTTTACCACCAGCATATTCTACAAATAATGAATGTATTTTCTTTTTACTTTTTCTTAAATTTCCTCCTGCGATTAATAATTTACCTGCCATTTTTTACACTCCTAAGCTTGTTACTTAAAAAAATACTTCCACCCTACCCTACTAATATTATTTACCCGGAATATATAAATTGCAATCATATAATATTTATTGATAAACAATAAATATCTATTGCTTTTCAATGTTTTATCCATTATAATAAAATTAGATAAAATCTTGGAGGTGGATCATATTGAAAATTAATACAGCGTCAAATGTTTTAAAAATCTTATTAATCCTGTTTTCAATAGGTGTAATATTCTTTGGAACCTATATACTACCATTAATGGCAGAAGAGATGGCAATTTCTGAGCCTGAAGTTGCATATGCTAAGTTACCTATTCTTATAAGCTCTGAATTATTATTGGTTCTATTGTTAGCAGGGGTAGGAGTTATAATGTATCTACTAGTCCTATTTGATCGAGACTCTACTTTTACTTTGAAATTTACTAAAGGATTAGAGGTATTAGTCCTAATGTGTATAGTAGCTTCTATAGGAGGTATAGGCCTATTGTGGTATATGACCACTTTTGGTGGTCCTGGGCCCTTGTTGAGTCTAATTATGGTAGGGGCAATTTTTATTATATGGATAGTTGCAACAGTAATTATGCTAGTCAGAGCTATAGTAAAAAAATCAATCATTTATAAAAATGATTATGATTTGACTGTGTAGGTGATAAATTATGATAATAGTTAATTTAGATGTTATGTTAGCAAAGAGAAAGATGAGTGTTACTGAACTAAGTGAAGGTGTTGGAATCACCATGGCTAATATATCCATACTTAAAAATGGTAAGGCAAAAGCCATAAGATTCACTACATTAGAGGCAATCTGTAAGACCCTTGATTGTCAGCCTGGAGATATCTTAGAATATGTAGAAGATGTAGATTGATTTGTACAGGAGGTTATAAGTAGTTATGAAAAATAAGTCTATAATAGTATTTATTGCAGTCTCAATTATGCTTATATTAAGTTCATGCAAATCCTCTAAAAAAGAGATAATAAGCTTGATTACAAAAAGTGAATCCTCAGAAGAAATCGAATATGTTTCAATTTATTCAAATGGGAAAGCCAAGAAAAGAGACCCATTTGTTACAAATGATTTTCAGCGCTATAGGGCAGATTCTAGATCCTTTTCATCATATATGAGTAACAATACTGTTCTTAATAAGCTTAATAAAATTCTAGTAGAAGATTCTCATGGTAATATTGTTTCTAATGATGAAATAATTACAGGTATATTTAAATCAGCAGCAAGCTTGGAACATGATATTTGGGAATTTCAAATTTTCAAAGTTGTTGATGATTATTTCGCTCTTGTAAAACTCAATGTAAATTGGCAATCACCCTGCGATTTTTATTACTATAACAAAACTGACAAAACTTTAAAGCTTTTGGAAAGATTTGAAGGTGTTGATGTTATTGGACTTTCATTACCAAAAGACTAGGAGGTGAATTAATGGTAAGTTTTCTCATGCTTGGAAGCCTTATACTTGGATTAATATCATGGATACTTCCAATTTTAAGTATTACTAAAGATAACAAAAATTGGGCTACTTATTCTATAATTAGTATGAGTTCATGCTCCATTGCTTTAGTTTTTCAAATTTTGTATAGTAATCATATGGTGAAGATAGAGGATCTTGCTGCACTTATGGATACTAGTGGTACCAGTGCAATGTTGTCAGTAATTCTTTTAGTAATTACCCTTATATTAAATATCCTTTCTCTAATTTATAATACTATTAAAGATAGAAATTGAGGAACGGCCCAGCAAAGCTAGCACCAACAAACAAATCATATATAAAAATGAAAATACAAATTATAGAAAGGAAAAGTATGAAAAGAATAATAAAAAATTTTATTAAACTAATTTTTATTTTTATAACCATCCTAATAATACTAATATCATCATTGAGAGCCTATAGAAATTATGATATTTATAAAAACAAAAAGGATATTATAAAACTAGTCCAAAATAACCTAGAATTTTTAAACGAATATGTTCAAAATAAAAACTACCATAAAATTTATGACCTAGAAGAAGTAAAGGACATTAGAAAATGGCCTTTAGATAAGGATGAAGTTTTTATAGACTTTTTACATAATGGTTATGGGATTGCTTCAAATACAACTTATATTGGTTTTTATTATGTAAGTCAGGATAAGCCAACAGGATACCAAGGATATCCAGATAAGCTTATACAAATAGGAAAAGGCTGGGAATGGAAAGAGATAAATGGAGACAATTGGTATTATACAGAAAAGATAGTGGATCATTGGTATTATTATGAAGCTGGATTTTAAAATA
>CAYZDC010000027.1:0-7917 GCA_964477045.1 uncultured Tissierellaceae bacterium
GAATGAAATGGGGAATCTAATCTTTTGACTTTAACGTTAATTGTGATCTGTGCATTGTGAATTGTTAATTATTACTTAGGAGGAATAACATGACTATAGAACTACTAAAAGAATCAGGAGCATTACTGGAAGGACACTTTTTATTATCTTCAGGTAAACATAGTGATAGGTATATTCAATGTGCAAAATTGCTGCAATATCCTAAAATGGCTGAAAAAGCCTTAGAACCTGTTGTTGAAAAATTAAAAGATTTGGATTTTGATATAGTAGTAGGACCTGCCATGGGTGGAATTGTTGTAGCTTATGAGTTAGGAAGGCAGCTAAATAAACCTGCCATATTTACAGAAAGAGAAGAAGGAAAGATGACTATAAAAAGAGGATTTATTATAAAAGAAGGTCAAAGAGTTTTAATAGCAGAAGATGTAGTGACCACAGGTAAATCTGCTTACGAGGCTATTAAGGTTGTAGAAGAGCAAGGAGCTATAGTAGTGGGTATTGCATCAATTGTAGACAGAACAAAGGGAGATATTAAATATCCACTATACTCAGGGACTAAATTAGAGATAAATACTTATGATAAGGAAGATTGTCCAATGTGCCTAGATGAAAAGAAGATTATAAAACCTGGAAGCAGAAATATAAAACTATAAACAAACTTTATGTAATAATTAGGCTATACCTTGTTTATAGCTTTACTTTAAAAAATACATGTGTTAAAATATTAATTAACTATATAAGTCTCCGAGCATATGGACCTTAATACTTTGTAAATGGTTCTATGCCGATAGGGTTTGTTTGGAAACGAGCAGGCCTCCCGATGGAAAGGAGAAAATTATTATTTAGCATTCCATCAGGTGTGCTTTTTTTGTTTTTGCAATTATAACAATATTGGAAGACTTAGTTAAATTAAAATTGAAAAGGGAAGGTGGATGTAATTATGTTTGGAAAAGGTAAAAAAATGTCAGCATTATTATTGGCAATTATATTGATTTTATCACAATCAATGATATTTGCAGAAACAGTAAAAGAGCATGTAGTAGAAATCACAGGAGTAGGGGTAACTGAGTTAAAACTCTCACTTGAAGATTTAAAAGCAATGCCTGCAGAAGCTCAAATAGATGAAGAGTATATTTATAACAGTAAAGCTGGAGAAAAAGCAGTTGCTGTAAAAGGAGTTAGTCTTGCATATCTACTAGTAGAAAAAGCTGGCTTAACTGCTGAAAATGCTGAAGTTAATTTCACTGCAGCAGATGGCTATGCAATTGACCCACAATTACTTAAAGATATTTTAAATGAAGATTTAAAATATGTATTAGCTTATGAAACAGATGGAGAAGCTATAGTTGATAAAAATAATCCAGATAATGAATTAATTACAGTTTATAGAAAATTAAAAGAAGATGGAGAATTTAATACAGTCTTTAAATTTGTAAATAAAATTGAGGTTGGAGAAGCTGCTGAAGAAGTTGTAGAACCAGAAGTAGATACTGAAGAACCAGTAGTAGTTGATATTGTATTTACAGACATTACAGAAGAATACAAGTATGCAGAAATGGCTATAGGGGAACTTGCAAAAAAAGGAATCATAAATGGAATGGGCAACGGTCTTTATGCACCAGAAGGAGAATTTACTCGTGCACAATTCTGTAAAATAGTAGTTGAATCCTTAGGAATTGAACAAGTAGACTATATGGATGGTTTCTCTGATGTTAAATCAGCAGAATGGTTTGCTAAATATGTTCAAGCTGCTGTAGAAGCAGAGTTATTTGAAGGTTATCCTGAAGGAACTTTTATGCCAAATAAAGTAATTACTAGACAAGAAATGGCTGTAGTTGTAGCTAGAGCTGCTGTTCAAGCAGACAAAGTCAAGCAAGAAAAAGTGGATAAATTTACAATGGATAAATCAGCATTTGAAGACAAAGCTAATGTTCCATCATGGGCAGAACATGAAGTAGCATGGTTAGAAGCTGAAGGTGCCTTTAGTGATATTGCAACTGAAAATTTCCATCCTACTAAAGTAGTTAATAGGGCTGAAGCAGCAACAGTAGTATATAATACATTATTTAAATAATTATTATTTAATTGGATTAGAATAATGAGCGACAGCCTTGGCTTTCGCTCATTTGTATAAAATCAAGGAGGTATATTAAGTGAATAATATTATGAGAAGAAAATTAATAGTTTTTTTACTCCTCTTAAGCCTTATCATCTCACCTTTATCTAGTTTATCTATGCCTGTAGAAGCAGCATCTACAGATTTAACCATAACTGGAATTGGTGTAAAAAATGATGTAGTAATAAAAGCTGGAGATTGGTCAAAATATACTCTTTCAGAAGAGTATTATTCAACAAACAATAGCCTGGGTTTTCATAAAATAATAAAAGCCAAGGGTTATGATTTGTTTGAATTAATTGGAAAAGACAATTTAAAAGGGGATAAAGATTATATAGTGAATTTCACCTGTGCAGATGGTTTTAAATTTACTAAAACTATCAGTGAGTTAAAGAATACATATTATTACAAAGACTTTACAGAAGGGAGTAAGGTTAAAGCTAGACCAATGATTGTCACTCATACAAGTGTTTTAGCAGATTACCCTAAAAATATTTTTGCTCCTCCTATTAAGTGGACTGATAAAGCTATTACAGATAAGGATAAAGATCCTGCTTTCCCTAAATTAACATTTGGACAAACTAATATTGATGATATGAATATGTCAAGTTGGGGAAAAGAAGTAATAAAAATTACTATTGGAGAAGAAAGACCAGTAGATACTGGTACCATAGATTCTCCATATAAGCATATTAGCTATGATGGAGCTCCATATGATATAGACGCCATAACTAGCGCTACCTTTACCATAGAAGGAGCAGGAGTAGAAGGATATAGAGCTATTTCATTAAGACAAATAGAAGAAGATGTTAAGGGACAAGAAAAGGTAACTTATTATGAAAAGGTAAAAGATAAAGTTGTAAAAAATACATTTGAAGGTATAAATGCAAAGTATTTAATTGATGAATACGTAAAGGTCAAATCTAACGCTGGTAATATAATCTTTAAGAATAATTCCAGACAAACTATTGCCACTGTACCAATTGAAAAAGCTGGTGATTATACTATTGCCTATGGAGTTAATGAAGTGCCTTTAGTATATTTAGAAACTGATGTAGGATATAGAGCTGATAAATACAATGGCCAAGGATGCTTTAAATTGGTTTATGATCAAGGTAGTTCTCCAAAATACGAGCTATCAAATGTAGCATATATATACGTAGAAGAAAAAGATGCTAAAAATATATTTGAACACAGCTATGCTCCATATAATGATCCTCAATATACAGACTATGAGATAATTATCCATGGGGATAAAATGAAAGAAGAAAAAAGATATAAAGTAACAGATATAGAAAAAATGAAGGATATCCAATTTGAAGATGAATATAGTCTTTCAAATAGTGAATACTTTTGGTATTACAATAGGTATAAGGGAGTAAAACTTTGGGAACTGCTTCTTAAAGCTGGATTGGACCCCAAAATTGATGAATCCACAAGCTTGCAATTTATAGCAGCAGATAATTATAACTTTGCACCTATGACTATAAAAGATATAAAGGATAGCTCCTTATATGGTTATTATGAAAAGGATGCAACAGATACAGGAGATGGAACTTTTGATGGAACCACAGTTGAGCCCCTTCATACAGGAATGCCTGTAATAGTAGCATATGGTTTCAATGGTTACCCTTATGTAAAGAGACCAACAGATGAAGGCTACAACCCTGGGTTAATGAATGCAGGAGGTCCTTTAAGAGTGATTTCTGGAAAGACTAGTTATAATGATACTAATGGTTCTAATCAAGTTCAGTTTATAAAAGAAATCATTATTGGTAGTGGAAGTCCTATATCCATAGATACTTCTAACCAGGGAGATGGAGAAAAGACAAATCAAGATGTTGCAAAGGACTCTGCTTGGAATCACAATCATGGAGTTTATGCTGAATACCTAGATCTTCCTGTGCTTAGAATAACTGGATCACAAGTTGTAGAACCTATAACCCTAACATTGAGACAATTAGAATCTTTAAATCAATATGCAGCTAGAGATATATATAGTGGAGATGGAATTAGAGAATTTGAAGGGATAATCCTATGGGACCTTATATCGAAATTTGTAAAGTTAAAAGATGGAGTTGATACTCCAAGTGTTAGAGTATTTAGTGGACAAAACTACAATCAAATTTTAAGAAGTAGTGACCAAATAAAAAATGGTGTATTAAATTCAAAGGGACAATTAAAACAAATAATTTTAGCCTATGCCGCAGATGGATATCCACTTGTTCCAAAGGAAAATGACAATGGATATGTAAATAATAATGCTTTTGGTCCTTTAAGACTTATAATTGAAGAAAACAAATCCATGTGGATAAAATGGACAGACTGTATAGTAGTAGGTACTGGAGATTATGAAGCACCTGAAATGAAGGATGTCAAAGAATTGGACCTACCAGAATTGGAAGAACCAACTGTAACAGATGAAAAAACCGGTGAAAAAGTATGGATAACATATAAAAACAATACTGGAAAAGAACTAACTGAAGCTAGTGCAAGAGTTATGAAATATGATAAAGATGGAAACTTATGGATAGGTACGAATAATGGTGGATTATCAATGAGAACTCCTGAAGGTAAGTGGACTAACTTAAAAGAAATAACAACCGAAAATGCAGGTACTGTAAAAGTAGATACTTGTTATGCAATAGCTGAAAGAGAAAATGGTGAACTTTGGGTAACCCTAGGAAGCCCTACAACAGCACAGGGAATATTAGTTAGATCATATGACAAATGGAAATTATTAACACCAGACAACTCATCCTTACCAGGACCTTTTGCCCAAGAGTTAGAATTAGATGGTAAAGGTGGATTGTGGATTGGAACAGGCAATAGCTTAGTCCATGTAGATGCAGAAGATAAGTGGACCCTATATGGAGAAGAAAAAGGCCTATTGCCATATTCAGTAGATGCCATAGAATTAGATGACAAAGGCGGAATATGGATGGGTTATTATCCTGTTCATGGTGGTACTGAAGAAGAACCTCTATACTATGGTGGTTATGAATATTTAGCTGCAGATGGAAAGGTAACTACCTATAATGACTTTGATCCAAAAGATTTTAACTTAATCTGGGTGAGAAGTATATCTATAGACACTAAAGGTGGCGTTTGGATAGTAAGATCAGGAAACATACCAGGTATGGGTCAAGGAGAAATTGACTATATTATTAATGGAGAAAGAACTGTTTACCAAGCAAAAGACCTTTATCCTGAAATTGATGAAAAAGATGATATAAGGCTTGTAATGGCAGATAAAGAAAAAGATGATGTGCTTTATATTGCAACTTTAAAAAGTGGATTAGTAAAGACTGAAGGTTTAGGAAAAGTTGTAGAAAAAACCAACTCATCAAACTATTTCCCAACAGCTCAATGGGATAGCGTTTATGCTTTGGATTCACAAAGAGGACAGCTTTTAATTGGAACAAATGGTGGGGTAGGTATAAACAAGGATATTCAAACATTCCCAGATATTAAAACCCACTGGGCAAAAGATGACATTGAGTATATGACAACTATGGGCTATGTTAAAGGCAGCAATGGACAATATAAACCTGAGGACAATATTAGTAGAGCCGAATTCTTTGCTTTTATGGTAAGAATCTTAGGTATTGATGAAATTGAATCCAAAACTATGCCTTTCCAAGATGTAAAATCTACTGATTGGTTTGCCACAGAAGTTTTAAAGGCAAAAGAGGCAGGGTTATTAAGTGAATATACTGGTAAAAACTTTGAACCAAATAAAGCAATAAGCAGACGTGAAATAGCTTTAGCAATAGGAAATGCATTAAATCAAAAGTTAGAATCTGAAGAAATAGATGAAATATTATCTAACTTCAAAGATAAAGTATTGGAAGGGGATAAATCAGCAATAGCTGCTACATTAAAGGCAGAAATTATTAAAGGTTTTCCAGACAATACTTTCCGTGGAGACTTGAATTCTACTAGAGCCCAAGCTTTGGTAATGTTATTTAGATTCTTGAAATATTAATTGCTGGCAATATGATTCGTCATATTGCCTCTCTTAGGAGGTAAATATGAGAAAGTTTAAAAATAGTAGCATTTTACTGATTATATTATTAATCATTGCTATTAGTATAGGGGGCTGTAGCTCAAAGAACCCTAAAGTAGAAGAGCCTCTTGTAATAGCAGAAGAAAAAAACACAGAAGGAGAAATAGTAAAAGAAAAAGCTCCAGAAGAAGTTGAAGAAGAAGCAGAAGAAGAAGCAGAAGAAGAGGCTATAGACGATGAAGATTCCTCTGATGAAGAACAGATAGATGAAACAGAGAAAGACCAGGAGGAGCCTGCAATTGAAGGTGAGAAATCTGCTACAGATAAAGAGCCTGAAAAACAACCTGAAAAAGTGGATTCTATTGAAGCACCAGAAAAAGAAGAGCCTGTAGTAGAAAAGAAGAATGCAATTAAAATTCAAGGCAATGTAGGAAAAGAAAGTGCCTTTACTTTAGATGAATTAAAAACCATGACAGATATAATATTTGAAGATGATTTTTATTCTTTAAATAACTTTGGTACAACTGCATATACTCATTTTAAGGGTGTAAATTTATGGAAATTATTAGAAGGGAAAGCCCAAATTTCAGCTAATGCAAGTAGAATAAAAATTATAGCCACAGATGGATATGAAGTTGAATTTACTGTAGCACAAGTAAAAAGACAGGATTATATAGATGAAACAAATCCTGATAAAGCATTTCCTATGATTATAGCCTGGGAAGAAAAGGGACAAGAATATGATTCTTCAGATGCACCACCTTATAAGTTAATTGTAGGGCAAACTGAAGCTGGAGATATAAATAAACCACAATGGGTATCAAAAATTGATAGAATAATTGTTGAATAAGGTAAGTGATAAAATGAAAAATAAAAAAAAATATATTATTTTAATCTTAGTAGTTATTATAATAGTTGGAACTCTATTTTATTTTAATGATTCTGCTACAGAAGAAGAACTAAAGGTTAGGACTTTTTATCCTGATGCAAAAAAGATAACCTTAGTTAAAGATATTTCAGATGACTTATTTATTACAATGAATATGCCAGCTGTTAGAAGAGCTTATGAAGTTGATGGGGTTATAAAAGCATATGTTGTAAACTGTGTTGGCTATATAGGACCAATAGAAGTACTAGCAGCAGTAGATGATGAAAAAAATGAATTGATTGGAATCCAAATATTAAGTCATACAGAAACATTTAGATATGCGGAGCATATAGATGCAGATTGGTTTATGGACCGTTTTAAAAATATGAAAGCAGATAAATACTTAAATTTGGCAGTAATGGATAAGGAAAGTCCTCAGGATATAGTTCAAGTTACAGGAGCCACTGTCAGTTCACAAGCAGTGGTTAATGCAGTTAATGCGGCAATAGGTGCATATCAATATAAAGTCCACAATACTGAAATGGATATGGTATTAGATGTAGTTCCACAAGAAATGTGGCAGCAAGATACTAATAGCTTTTCAATAACTTGGGATACTGGATCTATAAGAATAAATACAGACGAATTAAAAGAATATGAATCAGTAGAAATGGATGTTATATTAATAAATACAACTGGTACTAAAACTGAAATGCGAGTAAAGGGTCCTACAATTAGAGATATTCTAAAAACTGAAGGCTTAGATTTAAAGGACTTTGAAGGAATTGGAATAAGTGGACGAGATGGTTATTATACAATGGTGGATAGGGAAAAACTAGAAGCGGGGGAAGTAATTTTAGTTTGGGAAGTAGATGGCAAGCCCTTAAATGATGAAGAAAAACCAATGAGAGTTGCAATACCTAAAGA
>CAYZDC010000027.1:8017-17602 GCA_964477045.1 uncultured Tissierellaceae bacterium
TTTATAAAGTATGAAGGAGATAATGCACCAATGAATATAGGCCCTGCCTTTAAACTTGGAATGAATGTAAAAGAAATGACACACTTTTCTACTACCAAAGATGCAGTTATTTTTCCTGAAAAGATGAAAAAAGTTGTAAGGACTAAAGATATTAATGGTGAAGAAGCTTTAAATCTAGAAGATGTATTACTAACAGCAGGAATGAGATGGGAGGATGATAAAGAGTTTGTAGCTTTATCAGTAAATGGCAGTGAATCTCATTTTAATATGGATGAACTAGTGTCTTCTTACTTGGTTTATAAAGACGGCAAAGCCAGTTTATATATTAATGACAGAGAAATAGTAAAAGAATTATTAAGGATAGAGAAACTATGAAGGTAAAAAAACGAAATATTATACAATTAACCATAACTATTATGGTAATATTAAACTGTATAATTTACTACCTGTATATAAAAGATGTAATTAATATAAGGGTTTTTTCTATAGCAGATCTTAACCCTTATGGGGGTTGGAGTGCTTTAAAATCCTTATTTACAGATGTATCATACCGTTGGAGGGGAATGACCAGGGCCATAGCCCTGACCATTTCTTTAACCATAGTTTCTTTTTTTATGGGGAGAATATTTTGTGGTTTTGTATGCCCAATAGGTTCTTTACAAGATTTATTTAAGCATATAGGGAGAAAGATCCGGATTAAAGAAATACAACTTATAAAATATAAAGGATTTAATCCAGAATGGATAAAATATGCTATTTTTATTTTGTTACTTATATTAAGTACGGTCAAGCTTGGTAATTACATATCTCCTTTATCTCCCTGGTTAGCTTTTTTAAATATATTTATGGGTATAAAGCTTGAAATTGGTTTAATTGTTTTAATCCTGATTTTAATATTATCTTTGTTTTTTAAGAGGATATTTTGTAGAGTCTTTTGTCCTCTTGGGGCTTTTCAAAGTTTGATCTATGCCATAGGACCTTTAAAGATAAATAGAAATAAAGTATGCAATGGCTGTGCAATTTGCCTAGAGGATTGTCCTGTAGATATTAAATATGGAGAGGAATTAGAAATATCTCCGGAATGCATTAATTGTCTTAAGTGTACAGAAACTAGATGTGTTAAGAATTCACAGGGATACTCCCTAAAATTTGCAGGGAAAAAAATAAAAAACAGTCTATACATAAGCCTAGGCTTGGGAATGTTGTTATCAATATACATATTGCTTCCCCTCTTGGTTCCCTATGAAGGGCAAAATACAATTTTGAATATGGGGAATATAGAAACAGGAGTATATCAAAGTATAGGAGTCGGCTTTGGAGGACCAATGTTAATTGAAGTAACTGTGGATGAAAATAAACTTAGTAAAATACGGGTAATTAACCATAAAGAAACCTCTGGGTACCACGAGGAAGTTTATAAAAACATGGGACAGGAAATAATAGACACTCAAAATTTAAATATTGATGCAATAAGTGGTGCCACTGTAACCAGTAGAGGGTTTTTAAGTGGCGTGAAAAATAGTGTAAGTCAAGCTATGAATAAGGATTAAGGAGAAAGATGTGAATAATAAAAAAGTGTTTTTAATATTAATACCTATAATTGCTATAGCTCTTATATTCTTAGTAACTGGCAAAGAAAATACTTCTGTCCTTATTAAGTATAATGAAAAGGAAATTGTTTTAGAAAAAGAAGATTTATATAGCCATGAAGATGCTACTTCCTTTCCAGTAGTAGTAAGAAGCAGTGGAGAAAAACCAGTAGAAGCCCAATATAAAGGCATAGAGTTATTAAAATTATTCAATTCCCTAGACTTAGATATATTAAATTTCCAGAAAATAACCTTTAATGCCACAGATGGATATCGAATAATCCTAAGTATTGATGAGTTATTAGAACAGAGTAATACTTATTTAACTTTTGAAAGAGATGGAGAATATTTAAAATCAAGAAAACAAAAGGGCAACGGACCTTATCAATTGATTATAAGAAGAGATCCATTTAGTCAAAGGTGGATAAAACATGTTGATACCATAATTTTAGAGTAATAAAACAAAAAAGATAAGAGGTAAATATGAAAAGCAAAAATACCATACTTAGTAAATTTACTGTTTTTGATCTTGTAATTATAGGAATTATTTCTGCATTAGGTGTAGCTACAAAGCCTATTATAGTACCTTTAGTTCATATAATTACTGGACCTTTATTTATCCCTGGCGGAGCCATAGCTGGGGGATTTTACATGCTATGGATTGCAATAGGAATAGGCTATGTTAAGAAATTTGGAACAGGAATACTTATAGGAATAGTACAAGGTATTTTAGTCATTGTAACAGGAACAATGGGTACCCATGGGATTATGAGTATGATATCATATACATTACCTGGTCTAGCGACGGATTTAGTATTTTCCTTATCTAAAAATAAAAAATATAACATTTTGCACTATGTATTTGGATGTATGGCAGCCAATGTAACGGGAACTTTAATTTCTAATATATTATTTTTCAGACTGCCTTGGATAACTTTAATTCTATTACTTTCAACTGCAGCCTTATCAGGGGCTTTAGGTGGATTAATTGCATTAAGTCTGGTTAAAAGTATAGAAAAGTTAAATATTGATTTATAAACTTATGGGGTGTAATAGCATATGAACAAAAAAATACTAATAATGATGTTATGTGTGGTTGTTTTAATCTTATTTTTCTCTGCTTGTAATGCAAAATCAAAAATTGCAAAGGGTGATTTAAAAGGAATAGCTATATTTAATAAAGATGAAAACTTAATATTAGATTATATACCTACAGAAAAAATAGGGTTAAGCCAAGTGTTGAAAAAAGAAATTAAGGATGAAGTTTATATTATTACTAGCTCTGGCTCCGTTGTAAATACAACACCAGGAATTTACTTGCAAAGTGATTCTAATAACATATACGCTATAGATATAAATAATAATAAAATTGAAGATATAGTAGGGATTTATGTTGGAGATGAGTATAATAGTATTACTGATGCATATGACCATGCTAAAAACCACCTAGATAATGGTGAAAAAACAATGGTAGTATTATTAGATGGTTTTTCATTTGGGCAGTATAAATTGGCAGAAAAATCAGGGTCACTTCATTTTTTAAGCAAACACTTTAAAAATGAAGCTTTAAGTGTTTTCACACCTGTTACAAATGCTGGGTTTGCAGCAATGATTACTGGTGTAACTCCAGATGTAAATGGAGTCCATGATAGAAGTTTTAGAACCATGAAAGTAGATAGTATATTCCATTATGCCATAAAGAACCAGAAAAAAGCAGTGTTACTTGAAGCTGATATTAAAATATTAAACACTGAAATTGAACCTATGCTTCACATAGATATTAATAATGATGGTGATATAGATGATGAAATATATGAAACTGTAAAGCTTCTAGTGGAAGAAGATTATGACTTAATTTTTATTCATTTTCATGGCATAGATGATAGGGGTCACTCTTATGGACCAAAGGATAAGAGAACTATGGATTATATCAGCACAATTGATGGCTATTTAGAGGAAATAAGCCATATTTGGGATGGACATATGATTCTTACTTCTGATCATGGAATGCATGAAACAGAAGAAGCTGGAGACCACGGAGAATGTATAAATGAAGATATGGTAGTACCATATTTCAAGAGGGAGCAGTAAATATGGATAAAAAATTATTAATAGTAGCTATTGTATTTATAGTTTTAATAGTAATTATTTTTGTTTCTTTTAAACTAAGTCAACCCTCTAGGGAAATACAAAAAGAATTATTAGATAATGCAGAAATTTTAATTTTAGATGGAAAAGCTGAACTGATTATTAATATAGAAGATATTAAAAGTCTAGAAGAGGAAACTTTTGAAGCAGTTTTGGATACCTCATCTACAAAACCAAGCTTGCATACATATAAGGGTGTTCAGATTAAAGATTTGTTATCCTATTTTAAAATCCCATTAAATAAGGATGATATTATTGTACTTAGCGGGGCAGATAGTTATGGAGTAGCTTATTCTGGAACAGAGGTATTAAAGGAAGAAAATATTTACATAGCATTTATGGAAGATGGAGAATACTTAGGAACCATAGAAAA
The DNA here is from genome assembly GCA_964477045.1 of uncultured Tissierellaceae bacterium. Lineage (GTDB taxonomy): Bacteria > Bacillota > Clostridia > Tissierellales > Tissierellaceae > CAYZDC01. Next base: position 12,128 of record CAYZDC010000027.1, read on the forward strand.
TGGTGGAACAGGTCCCTTTGAAGCAATAGTAAAATCAGACCAATTTAGTAATCGAAGGTGTAAGTGGCTTACTAAAATAGAGGTAAGAAGATGAACTCAGTAAAAATAATTAATTTAAATTTTAAATACAAAAATTCAAAAGACTTTATATTAAGAAATCTAAACTTAGAAATAAACAGTGGGGAAATAACAGCTATAGCAGGGAAAAGTGGTTCTGGAAAGACAACACTATGTAAGTGTATTTGTGGCTTAATATCTAAAAATAATAAGGAGCATTTTACAGGAGAAGTATTATTATTGGGCAAAGATATAAGTAAAATGCCTTTAGCTGAACTTGTAACTACTATTGGAATAATATTTCAAAATCCTTCTACCCAATTGTTTTCTCCCACAATTGAAGATGAGTTGGCATTTGGTCTTGAAAACTTATGTATAACTAGAGAAGAAATAGGAAAAAGAATAGAATATATACTAAAGCTCATAGGTATGGAAGAATACAGATATGAGAACCCAAACAATCTATCAGGTGGACAACAACAACTTATTGCCTTAGCTTCTGTACTTATTATGGAACCAAAAATTTTAGTCTGTGATGAGATAATGTCATGGGTTGATGATAATGGACGCAAGGTTATAAAGAGAGTTCTGCTAAGGTTAAAAGAAGAAGGGAAAACAGTTATTATGGTGGACCACAAAATAGAAAATATAAAAATTGCAGATAAAATAATTTATATGTAGGTGACTATGGATAATTATATAGAATTAAAGAGGATTAATTATAAATATGATAAAGGTAAAACTATTTTCCATGACTTTTCTTTAAAGTTGAATTGTAGTGAAACAACCATTATAACTGGAGAAAATGGTTCTGGAAAAACCACTTTAACTAAACTGATTATGGGAATACTTAAGCCTCAATCAGGTCATATCTTTATATTTGGTCAAAACTCTAAAGAAATGTCTTTAGGGGATATTGGTCAAGTACTAGGATATGTTTTCCAATATCCTGATCTTCAACTTTTCGCCACCACTGTATTAGAGGAGCTTACATTTCCACAGCAGTTTAAAAAAGACAATAAGGGCGAGGAATTACTAAAGGCTGAAGAATTACTGGGTGTTTTTGAACTCCAAAACTTAAAAGATTCTTATCCTGCTTTATTATCTTATGGGGAAAAAAGAAGACTAGCAATAGCAGCAATACTAATGAACAATCCAAAATATCTTATTTTGGATGAGCCTACAGCTTCTTTAGATGAAGAGAGAATAGACACCTTGTCAATAGTTTTAGACAAGTTAAAAAACAAGGGTATTGGCAGTCTAATTATTAGTCATGATAAAAAGTTTATTTCAAAAAATGCTGAAAGGATAATTCAATTGGAAGGGGGAAGGGTTATAATAGATGAAAAAAAATAGTTTAGACCCTAGAACCAAGTTAGCTATTGTAGTCCTAATATCAACTTTAGCTATATTGTATAATGATATATACTTCTTATCTCTTTTATTATTCACAGCCATAATAATAGCAATATGCATGAAAAGCGATTTAATCCATATTTTAAAGAGATTAAAAAAACTAATAATACTTATGTTAACAATAGCATTTGTACAAAGTATAGCTACAAGAGGTGGAAATACTTTATTAAGTCTGGGTGGTTTTACCTTAATTACAGATTATGGGCTTATTAAAGCCCTAGAATTTACTTTAAGAATAAGCATTATTATTATTTCATCTGTGATTTTAGCCACGTCAAATAGCAGAGAGTTAGTTCAAGGTCTAGTACAGATGAAAGTACCCTATGAAATTGCTTTTATGGTATCTATAGCCATTAGATTTTTACCTATATTTAGAGATGAAATGGTAGATAAGGTAATAGCCCTACAATTAAGAGGAATAGATTTTAAAAAGATAAAATTAAAAGAAAAGTTAAAAGTATATAAATACCTGCTCCTACCTATAACTACTAACTCTATACTAAAGGCAAAAGAACTTGCAACCGCTATGGAGATGAGAGGATTTAGAGCTTATCCTAAAAGAACCAGTTTTTTAGTTTTAAAAATGAAGAATATAGATTATATAGTTATTACTATGAGCTTGATAGGATTTATAGGATTTATTATAATATTATAAGAGGTGAACTATGAAAATAATATCCGTAATTGGAATAACCTTATCTGGTAAAACTACAACTATTGAAAATATAATAAAAGAATTGAGAAAAAGGAAGTATACAGTTGGATCTGTAAAGGAAATACATTTTGAGAGCTTTACAATGGAGATAGAGGGGTCTAATACAGACAGACATAGTAAAGCTGGTGCAGAACTAGTAACTGCTAGAGGAATGTATGAAACAGATATCTTGTTTCCCGAAAAATTAAATATCAATAAAATTCTAGGTTTTTATAGTCAAGATTTTGTAATCCTGGAAGGAGTAAGTGACACCATAGCTCCTAAAATAATAGCAGCTCATGATGTAGAAGGTATTGAAGACCGATTAGATAATAGTGTTTTTGCTATATCAGGAAAAATTTCAAGTAACCTAAGGGAATATAAGGGTCTTCCTGTTATAAATTCAATGACTTCTATAGAAGAGTTGGTGGATTTAATAGAAGAGAAAGCTATTGAATATTCTCATGGAGATGAAATATAGGAATAAAAAAGGGGTAATGTATATTATGCAAACTACTGGTATTGATATAGTAAACAATAATAGAATAAAAGAAATAATAGAAAAGAACCAGAATAGTTTTTATAATAGAATCTTTACTGAAAACGAACTTCAATATATCCAAGGTAAAAATCATGATTATAAAACAATTGCAGGGCTATTTTCTGCTAAAGAAAGTATTAGTAAAGCCATAGGTACTGGTATAGGCAAAATATCTTTTAAGGACATAGATATTAATCATGATTATAATGGAAAACCATTTGTTAGATTTAATAAAGAGAATCCCTATTTCAAAAGTATTAATAGTATAGAAATTTCTATAGCCCATGAAAAAGATTATGCTATTTCAATTGCTATAGTTAATTGGAATAACCAACAAAAAATCTGGATACCAGAAGAAATCAAGGGGACATTAAAAAAACGTAAAAAAGATACTCATAAAGGGTCTTATGGCAAGGTAGGAATCATTGCAGGTAGCAAAGGTATGACAGGAGCTAATTATCTTACATCTATGGCTGCCTTAAGAACTGGATCTGGATTAGTTTATTCTTTTGTGCCAGAAGACTTGGTAAATATAATGTCAAATAAATTTATAGAAGTTATTGTAAAAGAAATTCCAGAAAATAATAATATTCTAAAACAGGTTAAGGAATTGGATGCTTTGGCCCTAGGTCCAGGATTAGGAATAAGTAAAAATAAAATAGAGATGGTTAGAGAATTGATTTTATGTTATGATAACCCAATAGTATTAGATGCTGATGGTATAAATGCCCTAGCAAATGATCCAGAAGTATTGAAAGAGAGAAAGCAGATTACTATAATTACTCCCCACCCTGGAGAACTAGCTAAATTGTTAAATAAGAGCCTAAATGAAATACAAGAAAATAGGCTTTACTATGCTAAATACACTTCAAATAAATATAAGGTGATTACTTTACTTAAGGGTCACAATACTATTGTTACAGATGGTGATTTAGTATATATAAATTCTACTGGAAATCCAGGTATGGCAACAGCAGGAAGTGGAGATGTGTTGACAGGAATAATAGTAAGTTTAATTTGTCAAAACATTAATGGATTAGACAGTGCTATTTTAGGGACTTTTATTCATGGATTAGCTGGAGATTTAGCTAGTTTATCTAAGGGTGAATATGGTCTGATTGCCAGTGATATATTAGAATATATACCTAAAGCTATGAAAGCTTTATTAGAGGTAAGTTACTAGAAGTAAAATTAATGGGATAAATCTTATTTAAGGAGAAAGCATATGAATCATAATTTGGAAAAGAAACCAGTAATGTTAGAAATAAATCTAGATAATTTAGCTCATAATTTTTTAGAAGTAAGAAGATTTGTAAAAGATAAAATTAAAATAATGGCAATAGTTAAAGCCAACTCCTATGGACATGGAGCTGTAGAGACATCAAAGGTATTTATAGAAAATGGTGCAGATTATCTTGGTGTATCAACTTTATCAGAAGGGATTGAATTAAGAAAGGCAAAAATAGAAGAGAAGATATTATTATTAAATTATACTCCAGTAGGTAGTTTTCAAAAATTGCTCCAATATGATTTAATTCCTTCTATTTATAATTACAATGATGCTGTAGCTCTATCAGAAATAGCTGTAAAAATGGGTAAAGAAGTGAAAATACACTTAAATATAGATACAGGTATGACTAGATTAGGTTTTTTACCAAATGAAAATACTTTTCTTGAAATTCATAAAATTAGTTATTTGCCAAATATTATTATTGATGGGATTTACTCTCATTTTGTAAAGCCAGAAGAATTGGATAAAACATATAGTAGACAACAATACAATAAATTTGTTGGAGTAGTTAATAAACTACAAGACATGGGTATAAGTATGGGGATTAGACATATTTCTAGTTCTGCAGCAATAATTGATTTACCAGAATACAATTTAGATATGGTCAGACCAGGATTAATCTTATACGGCCATTATCCAAGTAATGAGGTAAATAAAAATATATTGGATTTAAAATCAACTATGTGTCTTAAAGCCACTATTTCAAATATAAAAAAAGTGCCAATAGGAACAGGTGTAAGTTATAATCATATTTTTGTTACAGAAAGGGAATCCCTAATTGGTACATTACCACTTGGTTATGCAGATGGATATTCTAGAAGATATGTTGGAAAAGCAGTAGTTTTTGTAAAAGACAGATGTGTACCTATTGTTGGCAAAATATGCATGGACCAAATGATGATTGATATAACTGATATTTCTGGAGTGAATATAGGTGATGAAGTTATTTTATTTGGTTATGAAAATGAAAAATATCCCACAATTGAAGATTTGGCAAGTATTTTTGGAACTATAAATTATGAAATTTTTTGTTCTATGGGCAGAAGAATCCCAAGAGTATATAAGAAAAAAGATGAAATTATTAGGATTGTGGATTATTTAGCCGACTAATAGGTTAATATCCTGATATCAGTTGACAGGAATCCCTATTTGAAGCTATAATTATATAATACTATCTTTTCTTAGACTGAAATTTATATATAAAATGGGGGTGGGAATTTTTGGTGGAAATGAACAGTTTATTACCTGTATTATATGATGCAGAAAGCAATTTTAGTATTGAAGCTATGAGATTTTATTTTAAAGAAAAATGGGTAAGAGATATTCATGACAAGTTCAAGAATGGATATTTGGAAATGAGTCAAATAAATTTAATCCTTGCTGAAATAGGGATAGAAGAAGATATGAGAGATTTAACACTTTATGAGGCAAGACTATTAGGACGTGAGTTATTATGATGGTAAGAAGAGGAGATGT
>CAYZDC010000028.1:0-9059 GCA_964477045.1 uncultured Tissierellaceae bacterium
ATGCAGTAACAATATCCCTATCTAGAACTATGCAAGGAGCAGGATATACAAAATACCCTTTCTTGGTAACTTTTGTATCATGGCTTTTGATAAGAGTCAGTCTTTGTTACTTACTGGCATTAGTTTTTGGTATGGGCTCTACTGGTGTTTGGATAGGTATAAGCGTTTCAACAGTAATATCCGGACTGCTTAGTATAGTAGTATTTAGAAGAGGTAGATGGAAATACGTAGAAATTGAAGAAGCAGATTATTAATCTTAATTTACCTACAAGTTATCTTAAAACTTTAAGTCACAATTAGAAAATTGATTTCTAATTGTGACTTATTTTAATTTAACGCTACTTGTAATTGATTGTATTAGATTTTATGCTATAATAAAGAAGGAATTTTAATATAGAGATAATTTTTGCAAATAAGATAAAAAGGAGGTTCAAGAAGAGTTAACAAATATAATTCGATAAAATTTAGTTACAAATAAAAAGGAGGGTAAAATATTGGAAACAAATAAAAATAATTCAAAACTTATTAAATTTTTACTGTATTCATTTGTAGGGATATTTATGTTTTTTGTTCCTATAACGGTAGATGGAAAGAGTTCAATTCCACTGGACCATATAGTGAATCTTATTAGAACTATTCCATACTTTTCACCAATTTATGGTGGGCTAATAGTAGTTATAGGAGCAATATTACCATTTACTAAAAAGACTTGGAATAAGACTACTTCATCTACAGTATTTTCAATGTTAAAGCTTTTAGGTATTGTATTTGTGGTTATGGCAATATTAAATAAAGGACCTGCATTTTTAATGGCCCCGGATGTTATACCATTTATATTTGAAAAAATAGTAGTGGCGGTAACTACTATAGTACCAATAGGTTCAATATTCTTAGCATTTTTAATAAATTACGGACTTATGGAATTTATTGGAGTATTTATGAAGCCTGTTATGAGTAAAATATGGAAAACACCTGGAAAGTCTGCAATAGATGCAGTGGCTTCTTTTGTAGGAAGTTATTCATTGGCATTACTTATTACAAACAAGGTTTACAAAGAAGGAAAATATACAGGAAAAGAAGCAGCTATTATAGCTACAGGATTTTCTACAGTTTCTGCTACATTTATGGTTATAGTAGCAAAGACTCTTGACATAATGAATTATTGGCTATTATACTTTTGGCTAACTCTTGTGATTACATTTATAGTAACAGCTATTACAGCTAGAATTTACCCATTAAACAAGAAACCAGATACTTTCTATCTAGATCAAGAGGGACAAAGAGAAGAAGATGTTAAGGGGAATCTATTTGGCAGGGCCTATGGGGAAGCTATGGAAGCTTTTGATAATGGACCACCAGTAATTCAAGGTGTATTTATGACGTTAAAAGATGGTATAGGGCTAGCACTTTCCATAGGACCATTGCTTATGTCTATAGGTGTAATCGGTATCGTACTTGCAAATCACACACCTATATTTGATATAGTAGGGTATATATTCTATCCATTTATGGCTGTTTTTAGAATTCCAGAGCCTTTACTTGCTGCTAAAGCAGTTTCTCTAAGTATAGCAGAAATGTTTTTACCTGCATTGTTAGTTACTGAAGCACCATTAATAACTAAGTTTTTAATAGCAATTGTAAGTGTATCAGAAATCTTGTTTTTCTCAGCTTCTATACCATGTATAATGGCTACAGAAATACCACTTACCATAAAAGACTATTTTATAATTTGGGTTGAAAGAGTAATATTAAGTATAATAATTGCTGCGCCTATATTACATTTGATTCTTAGATAAAGAGGTAAGAATTAAAACTATTAATCCTCTACACCAAATTTAGATTTATAATAATAAATTGCAAGTTGTGTTCTATCACGAAGGTGAAGTTTATCTAGCATAGTAGAAATATAATTTCTGATGGTGCCTTCACTTAAGTAGAGACAGCTTGCAATTTCTTTGTTATTCTTACCATCTGCCACTAATTTTAAAATATCCATTTCTCTGGGAGATAATTCTCCTTCTATATCCTTTTCTCTATATTTTTTTATAGAATCTACTATTTGACTATCAAATACCATATTTCCTGAATAAACAGCATTAATAGAAGGGATTATACTTTCTATGTTTTGCTTTAGTATATAGCCTTTACATCCAAGAGATAGGGCTTCTCTAATATATTCATCATCTTGAAAGGTTGTAATCAGGAGAATTTTCGCTTCTGGATCTAATTTAAGTATTTGTCTCGTAGCTTCTATTCCTGTCATATCTTTCATTCTTATATCCATAAGAACTACATCAGGTTTATGATTTGAGAATAGTTCTATGGCATCTGAACCACTATAACCTATGCCTATTACCTTTATTCCACTAGATTCTACTATGGTCTTTAGAGAATTTACAACTAGATAATCATCATCAACTATTATAATATTCATTTTAATTTCCTTTCATTAGGGTTATATGTATTTTAAACCCATTATCGTATTTGTAATTAAACAATCCATTATATTTATTTGCAGTTTCTCTTATATAATCTAGGCCGATTCCTTTCCCATAAAGATTGGGCTCTTCCCTTCCGTTGTCTTCCAGAATGAGAGTATGAAACTTTGGTTGAGAGATAAGGCTTATCTTTATACGATTTGCATTGGAATGCTTAAGAGTATTTGTAATAGCTTCCTTAACTATGGAAAGGATATCAAACTTTAAATTGTAATCTATATCCTCATCTAATTTATAAATAAACTCTACATCCATATGAGGTATTTCATCTATTAACATTTCAATTCTACTTCTTAAGTGGAAGGAATCATCCCTAAGGCCATGAAGGCTTTTTCTAATATCATCCATTCCATTGTTTAAGGTATCTTGTAGTTGATTCAGTGGCTCATGTAAATTAGGATTTCCCATTATTTTAATTGCTTTTACTTGCAAAATGGAACTACTGATTGCATGTCCTATGGAATCGTGGATTTCTCTAGCTATCCGGTTTCTTTCTGTTAGTATGGCTATATGAATATTCTTTTCTCTATCAAGGGTTAATTGTTCGTTATATTTTTTAAGCATTAATGTATCTTCCTTTAAATTATCCCTCATAGCCCTATATTCAGATACTATATTTTCTATTGCATTTGTTGAATGTGAAAAGTATAGGGATAAGAATAGGATAATTAAAATTATAGGAGAAAAATCCAGTAATAATAAGGCCAGTGAAAACAAGCTATAATACTTAAAATCTATATATAAGTTATAAAATATAAGAGGAAGATAAAATAAGAAAGCCTTATTATAAAAAACCAATAAAAGAAATAAAATGTAAAATAATGATCTATATTTTTTATTAGAAATCAAATCTAGGCAAACAGATATAAGAATGGCTATTAAGAAAAAAACAACAAAATCTAATCCATCTACAAATTTATAAGTGGAGTATAAGGATAAAAATGCAATTATGGATTTCTCTATAAATTTTCTCATATGGATCTCCTTGAGTCTTATTAATTTTATTATATATATAAAAATGGAATATTACAATATAATATGACATTTGTCATATTATATTGTGACCCTACACACTACTAAATATTTTATCCACTTGATAGAATAAGCTTAAGAGGAAGGAGTGATGAAATGATAGTTAAAGCAGAAAATTTAGTGAAAAGATATAAAGAAGTTATAGCCTTAGATCATTTTAACATGGAAGTAAGAGAAGGTGAAATATTAGGGCTTTTAGGACCTAATGGATGTGGAAAAACAACTGCTATAAACTGTATATTGTCCTTGCTTAAATATGACAAGGGAAGCATTCAAGTTTTTGGTCAGGAAATGACACCCACTTCTTACGGGATTAAAAAGCAAATAGGTATTGTGCCTCAAGAAGTTGCTGTTTTTGAAAATTTAACTGTATGGGAAAATATAGATTACTTTTGTGGGCTTTATATAGATGATAGTAATTTAAGAAAGCAATATGTACAAGAAGCTATAGAATTTGTAGGCTTAGAAGACTATAAAAAGTTTTTTCCTAAAAAATTAAGTGGAGGTCTAAAAAGAAGATTAAATATAGCCTGTGGAATATCTCATAAACCAAAATTGATTTTCTTAGATGAACCTACAGTAGCAGTAGATGCCCAAAGTAGAAACTTTATACTTGAAGGAATTAAAAGACTAAATAGACAAGGATCTACTATTATATATACTACTCATTATTTAGAAGAGGCAGAAATGCTTTGCGACAGAATAATAATAATGGATAGGGGAAAATCTCTAGTATCTGGAACAGTAGAACAATTAAAAGCCATGATAAGTACCAGAGAAAAAATAATAGTTCAATTTGAACATTTAGAAGAGGATATAGGTGATAAGTTAAGAGAGATTTCCCATGTAATAGATGTAGAAAAAACCCATAGTGAATATACTATAAAATTTGAAAATGGTGTTAATAATATTTCTAATTTACTAGAATTTATAAATAAAGAAGGTTTAATTTATATAAAATTGTATAGCCAACTTCCTAGTTTAAATGATGTATTCTTAGAGCTTACAGGGAAGGAGCTGAGAGAATAAATGAAAGACTTAATTAGAAGTGCTATATATCAAGGGAAAAACACATTTAGAGATATGAGCTTTACCTTTTGGGGCCTATTGTACCCAATAATATTGGCTGGGTTTTTCTATGTAGCCTTTAGTGGAATAACTAATATGGAATTGGAAGCAATTAATATTGGAATAGAAGAGACTAACCAAGTTGCTGGCATTTTAAAAGAAATAGATGTAGTAAATATAGTTATATTGGATAAAGAGCAAGTGTCCAGTAGCCTAAAATCAGAAACAATTGATGGTTTTATAAAAGAAGATTTAAATATAATTGTCCTTAAATCTGGGCTAAATCAAACTGTAATCAAGGGCATATCAGATCAGATTGTACAGACCATGGCCTTAGGAGAGTCTGCAAGAAATATAGATTTCCAGGTGGATTATTTAGAGAGTAAAACTCAACAAGCCAATGGACTATTAGTAATCTTTTATTCTCTAATTGCAATGGTTTCAACCTATGGAGTTTTTGCAGGAATTGAAACAGTAGTCTTATCTCAAGCAAATTTATCCAATCTTGGAGCTAGAATAAATACAACACCTATAAAAAAATCTACTCTATTAATATCAGGTATGATAGTTGGACTTTTAATAAACATGGGAGCCAATGTTTTGCTTTTTCTATTTCTACAATATGTATTAAAGCTTAATTTATTTACAAATTTTGCCTATAGCATACTATTTATAGTTTTAGGAAATATATTTGGAATTTCATTAGGGTTATTTATTGGCTCATCTAACAAAAGAAGCCCTGGAGTTAAAACTATGATTTCTATTATTGTAACCTTGTTTTTATCCTTTTTATCAGGGCTTATGAATCCAGGTATAAAAGTATTAATAGAAAAAAATGCTCCTATGCTATCAAGATTAAATCCTATAGCCATAATAACAAATAGCCTGTATAAAATAAATTTATTAGAAAACACAAAAAACTTAATGCCAGGCATGATTGTGCTTCTAGTGTATTCTATTATATTAATGACGATTTCCTATCTGTTTTTAAGGAGGAGTCAATATGACAGTATTTAAATATTTTATAAAAAGTGCCTTAAGACAAAAGTGGATTATACTGGGATATACCATGATATTTCTATTTTTATCTATTTTAAATGGAGCAAATATAGATTCTAAAGAAACTGAATTTATGGAAAGTAATTTGGATATAGGTATTGTGGATGAAAGTAATAGCCCTTTGTCAAAAGAGTTAATCTTATATTTAAGTGACCACAACAAGATAGTTAATATGGACCTAGATTTAGATTTTATAAAAGATCAAATATTTTTAGAAGTTGTAGATGCAGTTGTAATAATCCCAAAAGATTTTCAAAATCTAGTACAAAACAAGGAAAAATCCCTAGAGATTATTCGAGATGATAGAAAAATGGGATCCATTCAAATTGAAAATGAGTTAAATAAATTCTTAGCATTTGCCAATGCAAAATATCAGGATGGAGACTTTGATCTTTTAGGAGTTAGAACTGCCCTAAATAGTGAAGTTGAAGTAGAACTTTTAAAGGGTGAAGAAGCATCAAGTGCTACAGGTGCTAGTACTTGGTTTCAATATTACTTTAATTTTACAAGCTATATAATTATTGCTATATATGTGGCAGTAATAGGCCTTGTGATGACAGATTTTAACAATAAAAAGATTCAGGATAGAATGAAAATATCTTCTAAGACATTTCTTTCCTTCAATAAGGAAATGTACCTTGGACAAGTAGTTTTAGGTTTATTAATTACTACTATATTTGTATTAGGAAGTATTCTTTTAAAGGGAAAATATATTTCTGAAGTCCCATTTTCAAAACATCTAATCAATATATATGTATTTTCATTTGCCATATTGTGCTTTACATTCTTAATAACTAATCTAACAACCAGTAGATTTGTAATAAACGGATTAAGTACAGTGGCCAGTTTGGGAACTGCTTTTATTTCAGGGGTCATGGTTCCACAAGAGTTTTTAGGAGAAAAAGTATTATCTATAGCCAAGTTTTTTCCAACTTACTATTTTGTTAGGATAAATGAAACTAAAATAAATTCCCTTGGTGACATTAGATATGAGCTATTAATGCAAGTATTATTTGGAATAGTATTTTTATCCTTAGGACTTTATTTTGGTAAAATAAGACAAAAATCATAATTTTAAAGAGCCTATTGGATTATCCAATAGGCTCTAATTTATCAAATGAATGAATGTTTTTCTCCAGTATCTTTAGCTATTTCTTTTAATTGATTTACTTGTTCTTCTCTTCCCAGAACAATCATAGTATCTCCCTCTGCTAATATTTCACTAGAGCTAGGGTTTAAAAATAATTTTTCAACATTTTCTTTTTTAATAGCCAATACAATTAAACCAGTTTTTTGAGGTATTTTAGCTTCTTTTAATTGTTTGTTAATTAGAGATGAATTTTGGTATATAACTACTTCTTCAAGATCCAGAACCACATCTCCAGCTCTAGTAATAATATCTAAAAAGGAAATAACATTTGGCCTTAACATAAGTGAGGCCATTCTAGTACCTCCTATTTCATTAGGGGAAATAGTATTATTTGCACCGGCCTTTTTCAATTTCCCTGCTGCACCTTTATCAATGGCTCTTGATACTATGTAAAGATCCTTATTCATTTGCCTAGCTGTTAAAACTGTATAAACATTTTGAGCATCGGTGGATAGGGAAGTTATTAATCCTTTTGCATTTTTTATTCTAGCTTTATCTAATACAAAGTCTTGTGTAGCATCACCATGGACTGCATATATATTGTCTTCTATCAAATCATGTATTTTAGATTCATCTTTATCAATAACTACAAAATCTACATTAGAACTTTTAAACTGCTTTATTGCATTTTGTCCTGTTTCTCCTGCCCCACAGATTATATAATGGTCTTTTAATTCAGTTATATTTGACTCCATTTTTCTTCGCCTCCAAGCAGTTTTTAAATCTCCTTCTAAAAAATAACTCATAATTGTAGAAAATAAATAACCTACAGTACCAATACTTACAAATATAAGCATTATAGAAAACAATTTCGCCTCTGTATCCATAACGCCTACTTCTGCATACCCTACTGTTGAAATGGTGATTACGGTCATATATAGGGCATCTAGAACACTAAGATCTAATAAAATTTTGTAACCTATAACCCCTGTTAAAATTAAGGAAATAAGTAAAATAGCAACAAAAGCAATTTGGTTTTTACTTCTCATCTAGTCGCCCCCTTTAATACTTTATATAATTATAAGATAGGAAATAGAAAAATTATCTATTATTTCTTAAATAAAATTGTATCTTTCATAAGAAATAAGATAAAATGGACTAAGAGATATGAAATGGAGGTTGAGCAAATGGAAGATCATAATAAACCAACTGTAGTAGTAAGTAGATGCTTGGGGTTTGATAATTGCAGATATAATGGTGATGTAATAAATGATAAGTTTGTTGAAAGATTAAAACCCTATGTAAATTATCGTACAGTTTGTCCTGAAGTAGAAATAGGTCTAGGAGTTCCACGAAAACCTATTAGATTGGTAATGGAAAATGATATTATTGACCTTTATCAGCCAGAAACAGGGAATACATATACAAAAGAGATGAATGACTACTCTGAAAATTTATTTGATTCATTAGGAGATGTGCATGGCTTTCTTTTAAAAGGTAGGTCGCCATCCTGTGGTATAAAAGATGTTAAAGTATATCATGGTAGAGAAAAATTCACAGGGTCTTCAAAGGGTAGTGGAATATTTGCTGCAGCAGTAATGGAGCAGTATCCAGATTTAGCCATAGAAGAAGAGGGGCGTCTAACCAATTATGCCCTAAGAGAACACTTTTTAACAAAACTATATACATTTTTTAGATTTCAAAAAGTAGAAGAATCCAACTCTATGAGTGAATTAGTAAAATTTCATTCTGATAATAAGTATCTTTTAATGGCTTATAACCAAGAAGGTTTAAAAATTATAGGTAGAATTGTAGCTAATCATGATAAAAAAACATTTGAGGAAATCATACAAGAATATAAAGAAAATTTAGGATTGGCCCTAGCTAACCCTCCTAAAAATGGATCTTTTATAAATGCCTTTATGCATATCTTTGGTTATTTTTCCGATGAGCTAAGGGGAAAGGAAAAAGAATTTGTGCTAGATAGGTTTGAAAAGTATAGGTGGGATATGATTCACTTAAGTGTTTTAGTAAATGTTTTACATTCATATGTGATTAAATATGATATAGATTATTTACTAGACCAAACAATATGGATAACATATCCTGAAGACCTGCTTAATATAAGTGATTCAGGCAAATAAAGAAAAAGGCTATCTTTAGATAGCCTTACTTTCCACTATAATACCCATCCTTATTTTCTTCTAGTGATTTCAATTCTTCTGGTGTAGATTCTCTACCCAAATCTGCATTTTGATATGGGTAACGTCCAAATTCTTCTAAAACTGCTCTATGCATATTTTCAAAATGCA
>CAYZDC010000028.1:9069-17357 GCA_964477045.1 uncultured Tissierellaceae bacterium
TAAGATTATCATCTTCAAGTGCTAAATAGTAGGGCTTAGCCCAATCATGTAGTTCCAAGCTTTCTGAATGCATAAATGGAAGTAAAACAAACTTCTTCTCATCAACTGTCAACTTATCATAATCTGAATGGTTGACCACTTCTTGAGCCAAGGCTATTGCCATTTTATCTTGAGTATAGGTCCTAATATCATCTCTAAATAGGTTTCTAGAGAATTGATCTAATACAATAATCTCTGCTAATCTGCCTTTAATGTCTTTTCTCCAATGTACTAACAATCCTTCTGAACCAGCTTTCCAAGTATCTAAAAACTTTTCTCTTATTTTTTCATCAAAATCTTCTCCACCAGAAAACTGTAGGGGAACATTATCAGGATGGAACCAAAAATCTAAAACTTCTTGCCAATTTACAATACTCATATATAATCTCTCCTTATTAGTTGTGTTATTAAAAAATCCATTATATTATATATACCCAATAATAAATGGTTTGGACATAAATATTATAATAGTTATAAAGGCTATTGTAGGGGCTAGCTTTGCTGAACCTAATATTTGATAAGATAAATCATTAAAAAGAGTGCATTAAATCGTTTTTGGGTATATATAATTTATAAGGAGATGATTAAATGAATTACAAATATATAATTGTGTTTGCCATAGTTATAATAGGAATATTAGTTTTTAGAGGCTGGAATCCAGGAGGAACTGGAGTGGCTGAATTATCAGTTGAGCCCAATACTAGTTTATCTACAGATTATAACGAAGAAGATGTGGAAACTATATATTTAGCAGGAGGATGTTTCTGGGGTGTAGAAGCATATATGGAGAGAATTAAAGGAGTAGTCCATGCTTCAAGTGGATATGCCAATGGTAATACAGAAAATCCAAGCTATGAAGATGTAATATATAGAAATACTGGTCATGCAGAAACAGTTGAAGTAAAATTTGATCCAAATGAAACGGATCTTACAAATATATTGTTATACTATTTTAAAGTAATAGACCCTACAGTATTAAACAGACAGGGAAATGATGTAGGTACACAATATAGAACAGGAATATTCTATACAAAAGAAAGTCAATTAGAGATTATAGAAAAATTAATGGAAAAAGAGCAAGAAAAATATAAAAAACCTTTAGTAGTAGAGGTATTACCTATAGACAATTATTATGTTGCAGAAGATTACCATCAAGACTATTTAGCAAAAAACCCCAGTGGTTACTGTCACATTAACTTGGACTTAGCTTATGAAGGGATAGAAAGAGATGATGATTTATTATTAAATCCAGACTTCTTGTATACAAAACCTTCAGATGAGGAAATAAAAGATTTATTAGGCAAAGATGCTTATGATGTAACACAAAATTGTGGAACAGAATTACCATTTAGTCATGAATATAATAAACTAACAAATAAGGATAAGGGAATTTATGTAGATGTAGTTACAGGAGAACCTCTATTTTCATCAGAAGATAAATTTGATTCTGGCTCAGGATGGCCAAGTTTTACAAGACCTATAGCTAAAAATGCTGTTGTAGAAAATGAAGATATTTCCTTAGGTATGAAAAGAATAGAAGTAAAAAGTAAAGTAGGAGACTCTCATTTAGGCCATGTTTTTAATGATGGGCCAAAGGATGATGGAGGACTTAGATATTGTATAAATGGAGTTTCTTTAAAGTTTATACCTATTGAAGATATGGAAAAAGAAGGATATGGAGATTTGCTAGATATATTTAAATAATCCATGGGGGCGGTCTTTGACCGCCTGTATTTTTAAGGTTTAATTAGGATCAAAATAAAGGAGATGAGAATTATGGAACTAAGAGATATAGGATGGAATATTGATAATAGCTATATAACATTGCCAAAAGTATTTTATTCAAAAGTAAAACCTAATCCTGTGAAAGACCCTAAACTTGTAATATTAAATGAAGAATTAGCTTTAAAACTAGGATTAGATGTGGAACGATTAAAACAAGAAGAAAGTTTGGATATATTTGCAGGAAATAGAGGATTGGTTGTAGAAGAATTAATAGCTCAAGCCTATGCAGGTCACCAATTTGGACATTTTACAATGCTAGGTGATGGTCGTGCCATGCTATTAGGAGAGCATATCACACCCAGTGGACAAAAGTATGACATTCAGCTAAAAGGTGCCGGTAAAACCCCATACTCTAGAGGAGGAGATGGTAGAGCAGCACTTGGACCTATGTTAAGAGAGTATATTATTAGTGAAGGAATATATCACCTAAATAATTTAAAAATACCAACATCCAGAAGTTTGGCCATAGTAACAACAGGTGAAAAGGTATATAGGGAAATCCCACTAGAAGGTGCAATACTAACTAGAGTAGCTAAGAGCCATATAAGAGTAGGAACATTTGAATATGCAGCAAGATATGGAAATATTGGTGAACTTAAAGCCTTGGCAGATTACACAATAGGTAGACATTTTCCAAGTGTAGCAGATGAAGAAAATATATATTTAGGCCTTCTAAGAGAAGTTATTCAGGTGCAGGCAGCATTAATTGCTAGTTGGCAGTTAATTGGATTTATACATGGAGTAATGAATACTGATAATATGACCATAAGCGGAGAAACTATTGATTATGGACCTTGTGCATTTATGAATACCTATGATCCTAATACTGTATTTTCGTCTATTGATAGAAGGGGGAGATATGCATATGGCAATCAACCAAATATTGGTGGATGGAACTTAGCTAGATTTGCAGAAACTCTGGTACCTTTAATAGGAGAGAATGAAGATGAAGCTTTAAGATTGGCAAAAATAGAACTAGATAAATATGAAGAGATATTTAACAGAGAATGGTTAAATGGAATGAGATTAAAATTAGGACTTTCCAATGAAGAACCTGAAGACCAGGTCTTGGTTGAAGAATTGTTATTCCTAATGGAAAAGCACAAAGCTGACTTTACAAATACTTTTGTTGCTTTAACAGATGATAGATACGAAAGCCTGGATAAATCTGGATTATTCCAAGACCCTGAATTTATAGATTGGAAAAGCAAATGGAATTTACGACAAAGAAGACAAAATAGATCAGAAGAAGCCAGTCTGGATAATATGAAAAAATATAACCCAACACTAATTCCAAGAAACCATCAAGTGGAAAAGGCATTGGCAGCAGCTGTAGATAATCATGATTATACAGTTTTGGATAATTTAGTAGCTGCAATAAAAGACCCTTTTAATTATGAGGATATCAAAGAAGAATATATGACACCACCAGATTCTAGTGTTCCTTACAAGACTTACTGTGGAACTTAATTTATAATTAGATTTGGCAGGAGCTAGCTCCGATCTGCTGACTCGAAGATTACAAGAATATTAAAAGTATATTACAAGATGCAATACCCTCCTAGCTTATGATACTAACGCTATAATGCGGGTAAGTATCATAATATGAAAGGAGATGCAAATAATGAAAAGCAAACAAAATTTATTCATGATTTTTATACTTGTACTTTCACTTGTTTTGTCAGCTTGTACTGTAGCAGATAATTCTGGTGAATCTAACAATGGAGATATAGAAGCACTAAATGCACAAATAGAAGAATTAAATATACAGGTAAATAATTTAACGGAAGAAAATGCAGAATTAATTTCACAGCTAGAAGAATTAGAATTAGAGTTAAATAATGGTGGTAACCCAGCAAATAGCGCTACTAGTGCTCAAAGCCTTTGGGATATAGGGCATGAAGTTATGGAATTAATAAAAACAAAAGACATGGCTGCTTTATCAGCCTATGTTCATCCAACAAAAGGTCTAATGTTTACTCCTTATGTCCACATAAACTCAACATTTGACCAAGTATTTACACCACAAGAAGTAGCAGATCTACCTGTAGATACAACAGAATATGACTGGGGATATTATTATGGCACCCCTGTAGAAACCCAGATATTATTGGATTTCAATGATTATTATGATGAATTTATATATGATGAAGATTTTTTAGGGGCAAACATAATTGGGGTAAATGCAGTAGTAAGCTACGGAGTTATGATAGATAATATATCTGATGAATATCCAGAGGCTGAATATCTAGAATTTTATATTATTACTTCACAAGATAATAACAATATATATTGGAGAAGTCTGAAAGTAGCATTTGAAGAAGTTGGAGGAGAATACAAATTAATGGGCATCATCCATGGACAATGGACAGATGAATATGGGGTGGAGTAAATTATAAAAATCTGGATCTCTATAGAAACCCAGACCTAAATCATTATTAAGCAATGCTATGAACCAATATGTAGGGATGCACTTCACTTTTGGCTCATATCTGGTGTAAGATTTCATCGTATTGCAATTCTAGGATTGATGATAATCGCAAGCAATCTTATTTGTGAAACTGTCATGGGATTTATGAATACAACAGATATTGTAGACGCTATTTATGGGACAATAGGTACAGCCATAGCATTTTCTTTCCTTTATTTCACAAGTAAGTATGGACTCATTCCAATAATCCCTAGAAACTTAGAAAGTACAGTTAGTTAGTGTTCTTTATAAAAGACTAGCCAAGCAAGTTCGTGGCAGTAAATTTAAGCGAAGTAGAAGGGAGATGGAGATTCATGGGAAGAGCTATTATAGCTGTTATCTCAACAATTTTAGGTGGTATCCTAGGGAGTTTTTTAGAACCACAAGCATTTGCAAATAGTATCCCAATTGCAATTATGGGCGGATTTATTATATCTGAAGTTAATCGTAAGAATAATAAATAGAGAAGTTATGAGAACTTAAATCTGGAGGAGGGTGGATAATGATTATAATGAAGCCCTTGGTATTATTAGTAGCTTACAGTGATTATAATAGTACATTTAGTTTAAATTAGTAAAGTGATATATCTTTATATGTAATTAGGGTATAATTTATATAAGATATAATAAAAGAGGGTGAAAATATGAGTATTTTAGATTTGATTTATGATAAAAGAGAGGAGGTTTCCTCCATTGCCTTAAAGTATGGAGTTAACAAAATACGATTATTTGGTTCAACTGCAAGAAGAGAAGATAACTCAAATAGTGATATAGACTTTTTGGTGGATTTCGACAGTGATAGATCTCTGTTCGATCTAATTGGTTTTAAACATTCCTTAGAAGAGACATTTAATAGAAAAGTAGATGTAATTACTTTTGACTCTTTGCATCAAGATATTAAAGAAAATGTGTTAAGTGAGATGATAGAGATATGAAAGATGATAAACTATACTTAACCCATATTCTAGAATGTATAAGCAACATTGAAGATTATACCAGTAATGGTAGAGATGAATTTTTTGAATCTACCCTAATACAGGATGCAGTAATTAGAAATCTTGAAGTTATTGGAGAGGCAACGAAAAGTATCTCAAAACTAACTAGAGATAATAATATAGAAATTCCTTGGAAGGAAATGGCTGGGCTAAGAGATATCTTAATTCATAATTATTTTGGTGTGGATATAAAAATAGTATGGAACGTAGTTGATAACGAGTTACCTAAGATTAGATATGGTTTAGAGCAAATAATCTATAAGCAGTAACTCTTTAAAGGTAATGAACAATGGACAGACATATACGGCGTGGAGTAAATCCACGTCTTTTTTTGGTTTTTAGATTACATTAAAGGAATATTATGTTAATATTAAAGTGAAGGAATGGAATGAGCTTGGTAAATAAGGCAAAAGAGTTTTGATTTATATTCTTAATAATGGAGTGATAAACATTGAGCATATTCATGTTTCTAGCAAGTGATAAACCATTGAAAGAAGTTAAGAGTTCTAATGAAGGATATTTAAATAAAATTGAAATTAGTAATAATATGTATTATTCAGCCTCATACGCAAAGGATTATTCGGATAAAAAGTATTTTGCAGAATTACACTGGATTTCTGCAAAATCAGGCGCAGGACAGTTTATTAACTACTTAAAGGAACAATTAGCAGGTTTAAATGAAATAGAAATTTGGAACATGTGGTTAGAGCCATATGGACGAGCAAGTATAAAAGCCATTCACATATCAGAATTAAACATTCAAGATTTAGAATTCTTAGATAGTTATACTGATACACCAATTTGTCTCATAGTTAAGAAATAGAAAGATACGGCAAATATTAATAATATTAGTAGACAAATATTAACTAATTAAATATAGCCTAATTGACTTTATACAGGGGGAAATGATATATGAAAAGTTCAAAGATGTTTCTAGTATCACTCACGCTCATAATGGGAATAGGTTTATTAGTCAGCTTATTCAACAATCAAGATATAACATATGTTTATATTTTCAATCCCAAAGCTCAAGCAATAGATAGTTGGGAACCTATAGATAATTTAGACCTTTCATCTCTTAAAAATAAAGAACAAATTTTAGACACTCTTGGTATGGCCTATATAAGACTTACGGAAACAAAAAAATCTATAATTAAAGACATAAAGAATGAGATTATAGTTTATAATCCAGAAATTAATAGCACTAACAAAGGACCTAATGGTTTGATTTTCTACTTAATAGGCTCTATGAATTTCTTGGGGTGGACGAAACTAATATCCCTATGTATTTTAAATAAAGAAAACTATGTCTAAATAATAATCAAAGGGGGAAATGCAAGGTGAAAGTCATATACAAATATACTTTGAAAAAGACATTTACTATAGCCTATTCAATTTTGATGTGTATTGGAGTTTTATTGACTATTGGAAGATGGGTCAGTATTTTTAACAATGATTTTATAATGATAAGTGAGTCATTTCATTACAGTGCATCAAATCTATCTCTGAGTCTAATATTTTACTTAGCTATTGGCCATTTATGGCTAACTCTTGGTGTAAAGTTTTATCGTATTATAATTTTGGGATTATTTATAATTGCAAGCAACATTATTTGTGAAACTGTAATGGATTCTATGAATACAACTGATATAAGAGATGCTATTTATGGCACAATAGGAACTCTTATAGCATTTACTTTTCTTTACTTGGCAAATAAGTATGGACTCATTCCAGTAGTTGAAGATAGAGTGAAATGACATAGTTGGACTGACAATAAATACTTATCACTTAGAGAAAGGTATA
Source organism: uncultured Tissierellaceae bacterium (assembly GCA_964477045.1). GTDB lineage: Bacteria > Bacillota > Clostridia > Tissierellales > Tissierellaceae > CAYZDC01. The sequence continues at coordinate 16,161 of CAYZDC010000028.1, forward strand.
TACGTATTGATATACCTGAATGGTGGGGGCTAGCTTTGCTGGGCCACATATTGCACACTCTTTATATTTAGTCTTGTCTTAGTAGAACGATACTAGAAATACCAATAACATTAGTTAAGAGGGAGAAATTAATTATGGTCTGTTTGAAAAGTATAAATTCAAAGAATTATAGAGAGAGTTGTCGATTGAAAATTACTGATAAGCAAAGAGAAAATCACAGTGTTGCACCTAATGTAGCTATTTTGGCTAGGGCTTATGCCTATAGAAACGAAGGTAGTCAGGCATATGCAATATACTTTGAAGATTATATGATAGGTTTAGTTTTATGGAGAAATAGAGCTACCTGTTATATACTTGACCAATTTATGATATCTGAAGAATATCAAGGAAAAGGGTTTGGTAAAGAAGCTATAAATTTAATTATTGATAAAATGAAAGAAGAAGGAAAGTTTAATGTAGTTGAACTAGGTTGTTCTAGAGATAATATAGGTGCAATGAGATTTTATGAAAGTTGTGGTTTTTATTATTCCGGGGATGATTATGAAGATGAAATAGGAATGGCTTTTGATTTAAACAAGAATTAATTAAATATTTGTGGTATTTTCTATATTTAGTTAATCTAGTTTGCTATTTTATTAGGAGGGAAATTATGCTTGAATTTAAATATGATGTACAGTTATTGATAGAAGGAGAAAATCTATCAGAAGATGAAATTAATAAATATATTGTGAATAATATGGAAGGTGATAGCTTACTTGTTGTTGGCAGTGAAGAATTAATAAAAATTCATTTTCATACCAATACACCGTGGCAGTTGATTGAGCATTGTGCTTCTTTAGGTGAAATCTTTGATATTGTTATAGAAGATATGGAACGGCAATCAAAGGGGCTGCAAGGTTAGTAAGATCTAATTTGAAATATTGGAAGTTGAACCATAGTAGAATTAAGCCATGTTAATATAATTATCAATATATTTATATAAATATTTAATGGAGGTAGCATATGCTAAAAGTTTATTTGGATGCAACAGAACAACAATTAGCAGGGGTCATATTTGCAGGCATAGAAGATGCAGAGATTATATTAGCAGGTACAAGAATTAATTCAATGGATATTAATGAGAAAAATGATGAGTATCAGATATATGCTGACGATTATGATATTCAATTTATATTTGACGATTGTGTTCCAAGTTTA
>CAYZDC010000029.1:0-12085 GCA_964477045.1 uncultured Tissierellaceae bacterium
GGAATTGCATATTTAACTAAATAATTAAACCACTTTCCGGAGCATTTTTTGACATATTCTATAAACTCTGTTAGTATAGAAAGGTATGAGATTTATAGAAATAAAGGAGATGTTACAAAATGAGACGTAAAAGTATAGTCATCTTGGTGTTAGTATTAGCATTATCATTGTTTGTTACTGCATGTACAACGAAAGTCGAAGAACAAATACCTGAAGGAGCAGATATAGCTAATAATGATAAAGTAGAAGATGAAGTTAAAGAAGAAGATGTTGTAGTTGAAAGCCAAAGCGATTGGCCAACAAGCTTTATGTCAACTGTTCCAGAGCTTAAAGGTAATATAGTTCTGAATGATGAAAGAGGAGAATTCCACAGATATGTAGGCTATGAATCATTAGATTATGATGCTGCTTTAGCTTATGTTGAAGAATTAAAACAAGCTGGTTTTACTGAATATTCATCTGAAAAAATCAATGATAATCTTGTAAAATATAAAAGTTTTAATGAAGATAGAGAACTTGTAAAATTCTTCTGGACTGCCAATGGCCGTGCAGGAGTAGATCTTATAATAAAAGATGGAGTACTATAATATGAAAAATCCCAGAAAACTGGGATTTTTTTATTTTAAAAACTTATTCTTTTATTTCAACTTCTGTAACACAATGGTTTTTAAGATTACCTACTAGAAATTGTAATGCATCTATAACATTTGGTCTAATGTCTCCACCTACTAATGCATACATTATATCATCTCCAGGCTCTAAACGACCTTCATTCATCCAAACCCTAACATAAAAAATACCTTCTCGCTTATAAGTTTCAGCTATAACTTCATCAACCTTAGATTGATCATAAGAAAATTCCATTCCTGTTATTGTAGAACCATCATCAATTCCCTGGCGTACTTGAGCTTTTGGTGTTACACGAACAACCCCATTATGGAACAAATACATTCCTATTTCTAAGGCTCCTTCACTGGCTTTTGCTTCTTTTATCCATTGATCCATTGATGGTGATAGTTTTTTATTGTTTATATTCATATATACACACTCCTTTATTTATATTTCTAGCCACTTATTTTATACCCTATGGCCAAGTTTTTAAATTTTCTAAATCAAATTCCCATTCTGGTGTTATTAGCACCTCTGCATCTTTTAGCGAATACCAAGGGCTTATTGTGCTATCCTTGGGATTTTTTAATAATTGAGTTTCTTGGGCTGGCATATAGGATTGGGCTAACATAAATATCTTTTTACCACTATTATTTACTGCCATATCAACTACTATCACTGCATGACCAGGACTTCCTCCAACTATAAATACATCTCCTATTTTCATATCATTTATATCTACAGCCTGTAGTTCTTGATTTAAGGACAATGTTCCAGAATAAGCAAAAACCATATCCATATATTTTCTAAAGCTTTCATATGTATTGGAATAATCTGTTGCCTTATAATAATTTGCCACATTTCCATCTACTTTAATTCTATTACCTTCCATCCACTTTTTATACTCTGCCTTAAATCCTGATACAAAATTAAATTTAATATCCTCATATTTTTCTAGGGAATACAAGTATTCAGCTCTAAGTAGCATAATAGCATCTGCACATTGATGTAAATCTCTATTTCCAATATCTACATCAAAAACACTATCATAAACATTTTTTTTAATCTTTTCTCTACCATCATAATAAAGTACTTTTTCTCCATAAGCTTTCAACTTTTGATTTCTTAAGAATTCACCAAAACTACTTTCCTCTACATCTGTTCTTTCAAAACCTATGGGTGTTGAATATCTATCTTTTATTGTTGTGGCTTCTCTATTTATAATAACTTTCTCTTCTATTAAATCTTCTATAGATAAAACTTCATTTGCAGGTATATTTTTATCTACATCTACTGAATCTGAAATATCTATATTAGTACAACTTGTTAGAAATAGGCTTATTGATAATACTAAGAACATTTTATACATAGTTTAAAACCTCCCATTATTCACCCCTATTTTAACATATTCTTCTTATATTTGTTATAAAAAATAGAAAACTGCTGACATTTTATTGTCAGCAGCATCTTATCTATATTGGTCGATTTCTTTGTTGTTCTATTAGTATATCTATGTCCTGATCTCTTCTTAGATCCTCTAAGGGAGGTTGCTCTTGTAAAAGTCCAATATCTTTTTTTGTTTCAAAATCTAATTCATCTACTGGATCATTGGATTCAGCTTTTGCTTTTCTTTCTGGGTCTATTGTATCTTCAGTTACAACTACCTCTCTTACAGTTCCATCTTCTTCAAATACTTCGAATTCTGATTCTTTTTCCAATTGATTTATATCCTCAATAGATTCATCAGTGGTAACAATTGGTCCATAGCTACCGTCTTCATAAACTTCATAGTAGCTACCATAATCTTTATTTACATATAAAACTATTTTACCTGCTTTTACTTGATCATAATAAAATTCTCTATCTTCTTCTCCTAGCCCCATTCTATGAAAGGCATCTATAACTGAATCTTCTCCTTGCAAAAAGCTTTTGAATTTATCCCAAAGCGAATCATCATCTTCTTTAATTATTACATCAGTAAATCCTCTCAACATAGAAAAATCTTCATCATCATTTGCAATAATATACATGTCATGTTCTTCATATCCTAGACTTTTTAAAACCTGTATCCTATTTAATACCTCTTCTTGATTATCATAAACTTCAATATTCTTATCATCCATTATTTACAACTCCTTTTAAAGTTCTTATGCTTATTTAGAATTTACCCTGAATTCTGCATAGTCAAACATATTAACTTAAATTTGACCCATAAATCCTTGTACTAGGAATGCGACTATTACTACTAATGATGAGATTATGAAGCCATGAAACATTGGTAATAAACCTGACTTTGCAACTTCTTTGAAATTAGTTTTAAGACCAATTGCACCTAATGACATTATCATTAAGAATTTACTTAAAGTAGATATCTTATCACTCCATAATTCCGGAATAACTCCCAAGCTTTTTAAGCCTACCACAAATAAGAACATTAAAATAAACCATGGGAATATCTGTCTAAAATCTATTTTAGCATGTATTGTTTTACTTATATTTTTTTTAGCATTTAATCTTTCATTAATAAATGAAAATATCAAGACCACTGGAACTATAGAAAGTGTTCTAGTTAATTTTACTATTATTGCAAAACTTCCAGCAGCATCTGAGAAAGCATAACCTGCTGCTACAACTGATGATGTATCATTAACTGCAGTTCCCGTCCATAATCCATAACCTAGATCACTCATTCCAAAATATTTTCCCATTAAAGGAAATAAAATCACCATTATAATATCAAACAAAAAGGTTGCCGATATAGCATATGCTATATCTTTAGGTTCTGCATCAATGGTTGGGGCAATTGCACCAATGGCAGAAGCACCGCATATCCCAGTACCTGCTGATATTAACCCTGATAATTTCCAGTTCATTCCGAATACTTTACCTATATAATATCCGCCCCCAAATGCAACAACCAATGTAAACATCATTACAAATAAAGAGTACTTTCCAACTTGAAATACTTGGGTAAAGCTAAGGGTTGCACCCATTAATACAATTGCAAATTTTAAAATTCTCTTAGATACAAAATTTGTGCCCTCACTGTAATTACTATTATGATTTATTAAAGGGTTTATAACCATCCCTATTAATAATGCAAATACTCCAGCTCCTATAACATTTCCTGGAACTATTTTACTAATATTAATAGATACATATGCAACTATTATAGATAATAATACTCCGCGTACAATTCTATTTAAAAACCCCATATATTCTGTTCTCCTTTTACCTTAAATATTAAGCATTTATCTCTTGCTTATTAAGCCTTTATCAAAGGCATCCTCAAGCAAATATTCTACAAATTCCCATAATTCATGGGAGGATTCTTTTACTGGAGATATTCTTTTGTAAATGTCAGATTGACTAATATCAAATTTCTTCCAAGTACCACCATTATTATAGTAATTACTTAGCATGGGTTGAAGTCTATCCATAGATGTTGCAAACTTAGATTCAGCAGTTTCTATTTCTTCAAACTCATCCCATAGTGCTCTTAACTCCATAGCTTTGTCTTCTTCTAACATTCCAAAAATTTTTTCTGCAGCTTCTAATTCTCTTTCTCTCTTATCCCCATTTCCTATCTCATCATAGCAAAAAGTATCACCAGCAAATATTTCTACTAAGTCATGTATAAGCAACATTTTTATAACTTTTAATAAGTCCACCTTTTCATTTGTGTATTCTGATAAAATCATAGCCATTAAGGATATATGCCAAGAGTGCTGTGCATCATCTTCTCTTCTATCTTCCCCTATTATACTTGTTTGTCTAAATATGGATTTCATTTTATCCAGTTCTACAATAAATTCAATATCTTTTAATAATCTTTTATTTTTCATTGTCGTCCCCCATTTATACATCAAATAATGATAACATTTCTTCTTCACTTAATTTAGAAATTAAAGTTTCTCCTTCTTTTATAACCATATCAATCATTTCTCTTTTCTTCTCTTGCAATTTAAATATTTTTTCTTCTATAGTTCCTTTAGTTATTAGTCTCATAACCTGAACCGTATTTTCTTGACCAATTCTATAAGCCCTATCTGTAGCTTGATCTTCTACTGCTGGGTTCCACCATGGGTCAAAATGAATTACCATATCTGCTCCCGTAAGATTCAATCCAGTTCCTCCAGCTTTTAAGGAAATGAGAAATACATCTCCCTCTCCATTATTAAAGTCTTTAACCATTTCACCACGACTCTCCATAGGTGTAGACCCATTAAGGTACATATGTTGAATACCTTTTTCATCAAATCTTTCCTTGATTATATCTAACATAGTTCTAAATTGTGAAAATACTAATATTCTATGTCCACCTTCTATAGCATCTTGGATTATCTCCTCAAAACTTTCTAATTTCCCACTTCCACCTGTGTAATCCTCTACAAATAATTCAGGATGGCAGCATATTTGTCTTAATCTAGTTAAGGCTGCTAATATTTTAATATGAGAACGATTAAATCCTTTGTCTTTAATCTCAATTTCTAAATCATCTTTCAAAGCTTTTATATAGGCTAAATAAAGCTTCTTTTGATCTTTAGTCATCTCTACAATTATTTTTTGTTCGATTTTATCTGGTAATTCCTGCAATACCTCTTTTTTAATTCTTCTTAAAATAAATGGTTTTATATGTTTATTTAGGTCTTTTAATCTATCCATATCTCCATCTCTGAAAATAGGTCTCTCATACTTATCGATGAATTTTTTATTTGATAATAAATATCCAGGCATTAAAAAATCAAATATTGACCATAATTCCATAACCGAATTCTCCATAGGAGTTCCTGTTAGAGCAAAATAATTTTTAGCTGTTATTGACTTAACAGATTTAGCATTAAGAGAGCTTGCATTCTTTATATGTTGTGCTTCATCTATTATGCAATATCTGAAAATAAACTTTTCATATAATTCCACATCTCTTCTTAAAAGTGGATAGGAAGTCACAATAAGATCATATTGGTCTACATTTTTTAAAAGTTCTATTCTTTCTGCTTTGTTGCCATGTATTAATAATATTTTAAGGTCTGGAGCAAATTTTCTAACTTCTTCCTCCCAATTAAACACTAGAGATGTAGGTACTACTATTAAATTAGGTATCATACCTTTTTCTTTTTTTTCAGATAATAGGAAGGCTAAAACTTGCAGGGTCTTACCTAAACCCATATCATCAGCTAAAATACCCCCAAATCCATATTTTGCAAGGGTTTTAAGCCATTTAAATCCAAACTTTTGATAATCACGTAGTGTGCCTTTAATTTCATCTGGTATTTCGTAGTCTATATCTTCTGGATTTTTAATATCTTTTACTAACTTTTTGAAGTCTACATTTTTTTTAATAAAATCCAAGCTTTTATCTTCTAAGTATCTATCTAAATACATGGTTATATGCTTAGAACCTTGGATTATTCCATTATGCATATTATTATCTAATCCTAATTTCTCTATAAGATCTGCCACATTTTCTAAGTCTTCATTTTCTAAGGGTAGAAATGACCCATCCTTAAGTCTATAAAATTTCTTTTTTTCTCTTATTGAATCAAATAATTGATCAATTTCATAAGGATATATTCCCTCTATATTAAAATCAAATTCTAATAAATCTAAATCATTATTTATCTTGACTCCACCTGTGAAGTTTGCTGAATCTCTGATTTTTATTGATTTGAAAAGATCAGAATAATAAATTTCTCCATATTCCTGTAACCTTGGAATTACATCAGTTACTAATTGAAAGATGTTTTCATCATCATCAAGATATATTCCTCCATCTTGAACTTTGAAATCACCTTCTTCTAATATGTTTAAAACTCTATTTTCGTGCTCCCTATTTCGTAATAATATTTTCTTGCTATCGGTTAAAACCTTGTCTTTTGAACTAAATGGATTTATCTTAATATCACCATATATAAAGTAAATTTTCCCTTGAATTGATTCTTCATCCTTATCAAAATATACTTCTACTTTTAACTCTGGATTATAAATTGAATCTTCCACATCTTTATCTAAATCCAAATTAACTACATTTCTTACACTAGTTAAGACATCGGAAATAAACTTTTCCTTATAGTTTTCACTAACTTTAATTTGTCCCTTACCTTTTACTAGTATTTCATTATATAGAGGCAGAATTTTATTTCTTTGTGCACTTGGCACTTTAATAATACTTCCATTGGTGAATATATACTGTCCATCAGGTGTTAATGCAATAATTTCTCCAGCTGCTTTCATGCTTACCATTAAATCACTATTTTTTGCTACTATTCCCATATTTAAGACCAATTCTTCTTCTACTATTTCTACTGGACCATAATCTATATTAGATATATTTACATTAAAGCTTCGATTTTTCATAAGATTAAAAAACTGCTTTAATGATGAATTAGTAAGATATATTCTTTTGGCAGAAAATATACCTTTTGAAGTTCTAGCAGCAGCTCTGTAATTATTTTCTGTATAATTCTCATGAAGTATGTTTAAAAAATCAAGAATCTTTTTATCTTCAGCTTGAAAAAAATGACTATTAGGAGTGTATGAAAAGTTTTTTCCGAATTTAAGCTCTTCACTACTATTATAAGCATCAAAAAATTGTGTAGCTGATCTTACTGAATATAAGCGTTCTTCTCCTATACGCAGGCTTAAATAAGACCCTCCTGGCATTGTCCTAGGATTGAATTCATAATTATATTCTATATTTAAAGGGATTTTGATTTCTTTTGTAGTCTCCCCATAAGAAGATATCATATCTATTATTTCCTGTTCTCTTAATTCCATCCTTCTTTTGTTTTCCTGAAAGTCTCTTAAAAATAACAATAGGGCTACTATATGTTTGCAGTCCCCATAATATTTTTCATAGGCCTTGCAAGTACATTTAGTAGTTGAAATATTTCCGGTACTATTAAAATTTACAGATGCAGTATATATGGAAGATCCATATACAGATGATTGAAAATAATCATTAGTTGGATTGGTTTTTACTTCTTTTACTCTACCACCTAAAAAATATTCTCGTCCCTTATAATATGTCTGATACCCTTCTACCCTATCCATTAATATTTCGTCTTTTAAATTGAACATATATATTATCTTCCTTCCTAATTTATAGCATAAAAAATACCTATCACTTCATTATATAGCAAGAAAGCACAAAACAAAAGAGTAATAACTAATAATTATTGGTTATTACTCTACTAAAATGCTCCAAAGGCATTTGTTCTATTTTTTATCTTTTTAAATAGTCCATTGACCGTGTACTACTCCAACTAGATACCAAGTTCCTCCTACATCTTCAAATACTAATGTTAAGCTTTTCCAATCTATACCTTCGTACTGAGGATCGAATCCTGTGAAATGAAATTCTACAAAGCTTGAGTTAGGGTAAGCAGTGCTTATATTATTAATCATATTACCTGAGCCAATGGCCACATTATTTCCTATAATATGAGGATTTATAAAATCTTCATCATAAATAAATTCATCATAGTAATCACTAAAATCTAAATCAATAGGAAACCCTGAACCATCATAATCTCCCCAATTATATATTTGGGTATTGGTTCCTAGGCCTGCCACTTCAGTAGCTGTAAATACCTGGTCATTTTGTCCATCAACATATTCATAAGGAGTAAATCTAACTCCATTTGTTGGATGAACATAAGTGGATAATGTGTTCATATCTTCATTTTTTATGCTATCTAGCACATCCATTGCAACTACTATTATATTATTAGAATTTGATACTGATGGTATATTTGAATTTGCTTCTAACTCTGCAATTATATTTTCCTGTTCTTTTATTTTTGTTTCTAATTCACTTATCTCCAAATCTTTTTCTTTTATTTCTGCTTCTAGCTTCGGAGTATTGTCTGGAGTTTCAGCAAGTGGACTAGGACTTGTACAGGCTGATAAAGTAAATATTAATATAATTGCTAAAGATAATGTTTTAAGAAATTTATTATTCATGATTAATTCCTCCTTAATGATTAATCTTTACCCTTATTTTAAACAAGATAATCATTACATCTTAATTACATTGTTTTCTATTAAAAAAGGCACCTATATTTAGGCACCTCAATGTTTACAGATATTTAATTGCTTCCTTTTCACTTGATCTGTGTATTTCGTTATTTGCTATGAATTCTCTAACCCAATCAGGGTCAGTTCTAGAATAGGTTCTCAGTGCTGTTCCTATTGCTTTGTTTTTAAATCTTTCTAGAGTATTTGCATTTTCTCTTATGGCATGTCCTAAAAATTCTACATCTGTTTTATCTTTAAATTTCACTTGAAATATAATCGAAACTCTATTTAGCCAAATATTCTTTGCGTTTACCCATTTCAATAAAATTCCTTCTTTCATTTCTGGATACTTTAAAGCAATATGTCCTACTATATTGCTAATAGGATCAATAGTATCCCACCAGGATTTTGTAGTTATAAGTTTTTCAATATTAGGCATATCTTCTGGTGTAAAAAGATTTTTTACTACAGCCATATAATCTAAGGCTAAGTATTGAAATTCTCTTTCTGGCAAATCAAAACAAGTAAATATAAATTTCCAATCTACTTCTTCGTCTTTTTTTCTTGATTTCAAAAACTCTTTAGATAGTGCGGATCTTTCAGGTTTCTTAATACCTAAAAAACTGAACTTATCTTTCATATACTTTGTCATTGGAATAGATGTGTCATAATCTCTGTTTTCATAAAATGTTTCAAAAATATTCATCATAACCTCCTAGATTTTTAGTTCTTATCTACCGCCCTAACCATTAATACTACATACTTTTTAAATGAATCTAAGGAACCTATTACTAGTCTAATTACATTTTTAAAACCAAAATGTTTTAGCATTTCAGTCTTTTTATTGATAAAAAGATTTACATATATATTGGTTTTTAATAATTCCCAGTAATACTTTCTTAAATTCATTTTAGATGGTTTTATAATTACCTGACCAAAACTCCATTTTTCATAGTCATCTGCCCTATATAATAACCTATCTTCATATTCATTATATATTGGCAAATTTGGGAATGGTGTCAATGGGTTTATAGAAGAAATTTGTGGCTCTAAGCTTTTTACATACTTCCTAAAATGCTTAAAGTCTTCCTTGTCCCAATCCGGATGAGCCATAAGAGATGCCCATACATCAACTCCAATATCCTTTAGAATTCTTGCTGCCTTATAATTATCATCCACTGTAGATTTTTTCTTGTATTTCACTAATTCACTTTCCTTAAAACTTTCATATCCTACTAATACAGCCTTTAACCCTAGTTCTACAAATTCTATTATTAAATCTTCATATTGGATAATTCCTTTTACAGATCCATATACAATGAAATTTTTATCCATTTTTAGATCCTTTATTAAATCTAAAAATAGTCTTATTTTTTCTTCATTGGCAAAAAAATCATTGTCTATTAACATTATTGTAGGCTCTTTTATCTGTAGTAAATCCTTTTGAATAATATCTAAGTCTATTATGCTTTCTTTTGCTCCTTCTATTCTCCATCTCAAACAAAAATCGCAAACTTTTTCACAGCCTGTACCAAATTCCATAATAGCAGCAGGTCTATATCCAAAGTAAGAATATTGGTTTCTATATTTTTTAGTGCTCCCCCTATTGGGAAGCAAATATTCATTTCTGCCTTTCTTTCCTGTAGATTTGAAATTGAATTGTCTGGATAATATACCATCAATGGGTTCGGATAGATTGCCTGTTTTATTATAAAACATCTTTAAGTTTTCACTAGTTGTATATTGAAATATATGGTCAACGAATTTATTATAATAAGCATCTGGGTTTAAATAGCTTTGTGTCCCACCTACTATGGTGATAATAGTAGAATCAAATTTCTTTATTTTCTTCACCATTTCATTTACTTTATTCACATCTATACACAAGCTAGTTATTCCTACTGTATCCGGTTTATAGTCTATTAGTTTTTCTTCAAGACTTATTTTTTCAATCATCATATCGAAGATATCTACCATATGGTCTACCTCTAGTATACCATATATCATCTCAAGTCCCAAAGGTTCAGAAAACATAAAATCACTTAGGGTAATCGCTTGTTTTATTCTAGGTGGCCTAATCAATAATATTTTCAATAGCTTTCCTCCTAGTTTAGAAAATATTTGGTGTAATCTTTTGATGAATTTGATACTTATAGTAAAGATTAATTCCTGTGTAAAATAAGTATTTACCTGGATTCTTTAAAAATTCTTTTCTAAAGATATTCCGCTTTGCAATAGATCTTATAGTAAAAAGTGATCTATATAGTTCCCAATAAGCTTTAGTTAAGTCCTCTGGTGTCATTAATTTTGGTAAATGTACTGCTTCTGTACCATCAAAGGAATAAATATCTTCTTTGATCAGTCTATTCTCCCTAAGTATTTCTTTAAAAAATCGGGTTCCTGGAATAGGAGTTAAAATATAAAATCTAGGTACTGAAATTTTATTTTCTTCAATAAAATCTTTAGTCATCCTTATGGATTCCAATGTATCTCCATCCCCCCCAACTACCATTTCTGTAGACACATCTATACCATGGCTTTGAATGTTCTTAATTAATGTGGAATAATCTTCTGGCTTTGCCCATGCTTTATTCATACCTACTAAGCTTTCTTTTGAAATACTTTCTAGTCCAAAACTTAGTGCTGTGCACCCACTATGACTTAATGCCTTTAAAAGATTATCTTCTCTACCAATTCTAATATCGCATTGGCTCATCCATTCCATTTTAAGGAATTTTATTTCTTTTAATAATTTCATTAAGTAGTCTCTATCTGAAAATATATTATCATCTAGAAGCAAGAACTTATTAAATCCCAAGTCTTTTATTTGCTTAATATCCCTTACCACTTCTTCTAGGGGCTTTTTAATATAATGGCCTTCATAAAGACATGCTACTGAACAAAAGCTACATGCATTAGGACAGCCTCTTCCAGCCTGTACTGGCAAAAAATCTCCTATCCTTTTATCCACTATAAGATCAAATCTAGGAACCGCTGTTGAATAAAATCCAGTGCTTAAATTGTTTTCATAAATAGGTTTTAAACTACCAGACTCATAGTCCTTAAGAAGGTCTTCCCAAACCAGCTCTGCATCTCCAACAACCACAGCATTACAATACTTCGTAGCCTCTTCTGCCATTATACTGGCCATATAACCACCTAGAATAACAGTCTTTCCCATGGCTTTAAATTGCTTTGCTATATCTATGGTTCTAAGGACCCCATGTCCCATAGAACTTATTCCTATTAAATCTGCATCTGTATCCCAAGGTATATCTTCTAATATTTCAAGTACTATTTCCACTTCATAATCCTCAGGCATCATAGCAGCCAATAAAGGCATAGCAAGACCAACAAAATAAAGCCGTTTTTTCTTTATAGGCTTTTTATTTTGGTCATAGGGTGTAGGTTGTATAAGTAATATTTTCTTTTTCATAGTCGTACCTCACTATTAAAC
>CAYZDC010000029.1:12185-16629 GCA_964477045.1 uncultured Tissierellaceae bacterium
TAGCATCTTCCAGTTTTCTTTCCATCCATACTTTTTTACCAATGCAATTACATGTTTTGGTCTCATTACTACTTTATAATATGATTTTAAGATTTCCATATAAAACTTTCTAATGGTCATATGTTCCGGCTTTAATACTACATGTGCCATATCCCAGACTTCATGGTCTTGTCTTTTTACCAATAGTTTACCTATATACTGGTGAAATATATCTGTTCCCGGTAATGGTGTAAGTGGTTGTAAGTTAACAAATCTAACATTTAAAGTTTTTAACCATTCTGTTAGTTGGTTGAAATCTCTTTTAGTAAAATCTAAGGGTATTATTAAAGTGGCATAAAGCTCTATATCTAAATTTTGTAGTATTTTAATTGCTTTTTCATTTATTTCCTTTGTGGTGCCCTTTCCATAATCCTTTAGGTCTTTAGATCTTACAGATTCTATTCCTACTATTACTGCTTGTAGGCCTGAATTCTTTAATCGACTTAATAAATCTTCATTTTCTACTATAAAGTCTGCTCTCCCATATACCAAGTATTTTTTATTAATATTTCTAGCTTTAAGACTATTGACAAATAAGTCTAGTCTTTTTGGGCTATGTAAAAAATCATCATCTACTATATATATTTCCTCTTCACTTATAGCTTCTAATTCATCCATTACATCTTCCATATCTCTTGTAAAGTATTTTCCATCTGTTATTTCTTTGCAAAAGCAAAAGCTGCAATTGTAGGGACAGCCAAAGGAAGTTTTTATTAGGGCACAGGGATTATGAAACATATAATAATAGCTTTTTCTATATTTATCTGTGGATTTTCTATTGGGATGATTATAATTAAAATTAGTTTTTTTCTTTCCTATTTTAATTATATTGTTTTTAATTTCATCTATGCTCTTTTTACCTACTAATCCTATTAAAGTTTCATTGAAGCTATCTATTCCATTATAATTATATATGAAGTCTATATAAGGAGAGTTAAAGTCCTCAGGCACTACTTCAGCATGTACTCCTCCCACACCTGTTTTCACATTCTTTAAAAGCATTTTAGCAACTTTTGATAAATCTTTTATTAAATTAACATGAGTAATATATCCAGTAAATACTACTAATTCTGGACTTTCTCTTTCTATTATGCTTTCATAGCTTTTTTTCTCTATAATCATATCTATAATCTTTAAATCTACCATATTGGAAATCTCTTCTGGTACATTAGATACCAAGTATTCTAATTCTAAGGGCTCACAAATCATAACATGCTGAAGCCCTATAGTTTCCTTATGTGGTTTTGGTCTAACTAATAATACCTTCAAATTTTCACCTTCTTTAAAGTATAGATAGCTATTCTAGGCATAAAAAATCTTTCTTTAATAATTTCTAAATGCTCTACAATAAAATATGGTTTTACTAATTCTTTAAACTCAGTATCCGATGGGTAATAAGCCTTGCCTGTAGTTAATTTTACAAAGCCCAAAACAAATTTATCATAAACATTATTTCCACTGGCAAAAGCTAGGTATACCCTTCCATTATCTAATAAGAGCTGGTTTAAATCTTTTATTACCTTTTCTGTTTCTTTATAATAGGGCATAGAATGTGTACAAAATATTATATTGAATTTTTCATCTATTTTATTTAAATCTATTACATCCATTTTTATATGACTAGCTTTTGGGTTTTTCTCTTTTGAAAGCTTTAACATTTTTTCAGAAAAATCCAGCCCTGTGATTCTATAACTTTGATCTTTTTTATGGAGCTCTTCTATTAACTGTCCCGGTCCACAACCTAAGTCCAATATTTTTATGTTACTTCCCTGCAAATTCAATTTTAATAAGTATTCTCTGGTAGGTCTTAGAGAATACTTTTGTACCCACAGCTTATTATATCTCTTTGCCCAAAAATCCCATATTTCTGTTGTCATAACAATCTCCTAACTTTTACCTAAAATATACTTCCATACTCTTTTTGATTTTAACAGCCTTAAGTGAATTCCATAAAATAATGTATAAAATAAAATCTTTGGCAATCTAGGTTTTTTAACTAAATGTAAAAAATCATATTTTTCAGGATTCAATGTAGTTAAATCCATTTTTTCCTCATGATAATTCTTAGTTCCTTTTATAGGAGTAAGTATTGATATGGTAAATACTTCTATTTTGTTTTCTTTTATAAATCTATATAAATTAAGGAAATCCTTGATTTTATAATCTGGCTTCACTATAAACAAAGCTGTTAAGTCTATTTCATAGTCTCTTAACAGAGAAATAATCTTAGGATAATCTAGAGCATTTATAGTTTTATCATAGCTTTCTAATTCTTCATTATTAGTAGCTTCAAATCCTACGATTACTTCTTTTAATCCAGCCATTTTTAGCCTAGCTAGTAAGTCTTGCTCTTTTAATATAAAATCTCCTCTTAAATATCCTATTATACTTCTCTGCCCTCCAATAGCTTTCATGGACTGGATAAATTCTATGGCATCTATTCTATTCCTAAATAATACATCATCTACTACCCAGTAGTAATTGGCATCAAGACCATTTATTTCTTCTGCCATCTTTTCATAATCCCCTCTTATATATTTTCCTTGATTAAGGTCTTTACAAAAACAATAAGAACACTTATAAGGACAGCCTATGCTTCCTTTAATAAGAGCAACTTCTGATTTTTCTAAATACCTTAATTTATTCTTGAAATTATAAAACAAGCTTCTATCAGCCAATAAGTTTTCTCTCTCTAATATAGGATCAACTTCTCCTAAATGCCAATGTCCATTTTCATAATAATCTACCCCTTTACATATAGGTAAGCTATTATCTCTTATGCTTTGTATTACTTTTTTAAAGCCATCCAAACTTTGAGAATGAATTACATAGTCTATATATTTCCTTTGAAAGCTTTCTCTATTTAATTGGATATGTACTCCACCTACTATTATTTTGCAATCCGGAAACTTTTCTTTATACATTTTTGCCTCTTTTAAGACTTTGTTTTCAGCCACATTGTACCCTGTTAATATAATTACATCTGGAGCTGTATTTTCCGGTTCTTCTAAACCGAATAGACTATCTATCAGGTAGTTTTCTATATTCATAGTCGTTAGAACTGATCTTAAATAACACAATTCTAAGGGTTCAACTATTACAGGATCAAATTTAGAGAAAAGTGTAGATACCCTTACTTTTTTTAAGAAAATTATCATAGCACTGTCTCCTTAGAATTTAGCTTAAACACATTATGCACTGTATTATATCCTTTATAAGTAAAAAGTGGTGCTAGCAATTGAAGTGCTTTATTTATAAGCATATTACTATGATGAATATACAAATACTTTTTTACTTCTACACAGCCAATTTTCAACTTGCTTTCTTCAGCAGTTTGACCAAAATTAATGGTTTTAACACCTCTTCCAATTCCTAGTTCAATAATCTTAATCAACATATTATAATAAAGATCATATTTTTCATTGTCTTCCCTATGAAATCCTCCAAAGAAAAAGTAAAGACAATCCTCTATTTGTTTTAATTGAATAAAACCTACAATTGCTTTAGAATTTACATCTAAAAATTCATATAATTCACTTTCAAATTCTATGAAAAACTCTTTAGATAGGATCTCTAATGGATTTTCTGTTCTTTCCATTATAGATAGATATAATTTATAATGTTCATCTGTAAAATCTTTTTTGTCCATTTCTCTTATAATTAACTTGCTCTTATGGTTTAAAGCTTTTTTAATTCTTCTTCTGTATGAGCATCTTAGGGACCCTGTATAATCATCAAAGCTTTTAAACTTATTATAAAATACAAAAGTAGATAAGGTTTGCCCTGAAGTTCCCAAGTCTTTTTCTGCATTTAATAGGATTTTTAAACCTTTTTTGCTGTGAATCAGCTGTTTCACAATATTAATATCCCCCCAATATCCTTTCTCACTTAAAGAAATAGGGAGCCCTATTATCCTAGTTTTTATATATACTGGAAACCATTTTGTAAAATTAAATATATTTAATTTTATAGAATAGCTTACAATACCAGTCCCATCTTTAGTTTCATATTCGCAATTGCAGGGATTTACCTTTTCTAATAAGTCTAACAAAGGCTTTATATTATCTACATTTAAAGTCAATTACTCCACATCCTTGATATATGCCTTATAGTACTTATCTTCTCCATCAGACCATTTACTTCCAAAACTTTTGGATTTAAAGTTGTTTTCCAAAACCCAACCAGATTGAAAACTATCATATTTATCCTTTGTTAACCCAAAACAATGATTAAACAAGGCTAATATAGCTCCTTTATTTTGTTCCTCAGGAATTACTCCCATTTCTACAATTTTAAATGTTTTAATTTTATTAGGATATACTTTATTTTTAATTACTGTTTTTAAACCAATGGTTTCATTTTCTTTCATTAACTGATGAAAATCTGGATACCACAACATAAAACC
>CAYZDC010000030.1:0-16583 GCA_964477045.1 uncultured Tissierellaceae bacterium
GCGAATGACAAAGATATTGTTCACTGTTCACTGTTCGTTGTTCACTATCTTTATACTATTCCCCTAATCTCTATCAAATCCTTAATCCCCTCTTTATCCATAAATTCTTCTATGCCTTTAATTATATCTAAAGTTATATCTGGTTTTATAAAGTTAGCCGTCCCCACTTGTACGGCCCAGGCGCCAGCCATAATGAATTCTACTGCATCCTGCCAGGTCATTATGCCTCCTATACCTAGAATAGGTACATCTACTACTTCATTTACTTCTCTAACCATCCTAAGGGCTATGGGCTTTATGGCTGGACCTGATAATCCAGCTGTTATATTGTTGAATACTGGTTTTCTGTTATAAATATCTATTGCTAATGCATTAAATGTATTTACTAAAGATAATCCATCTGCTCCTGCTTCAACACAAGCAATAGCCATTTCCTTTATATTTTCTGCATTGGGAGATAGTTTTACTATTAAAGGTTTCTTACTTAATTTTTTAGCTTCTCTAACCACTTCTGTGGCAGTGTGGCATTTAATTCCAAATGCCATTCCCCCTTCTTTTACATTTGGACAAGATATATTTAGCTCTATTATATGTATATTGCTTTCATTTAATAAAAGTATTCCTTCTAAATAATCGTCTATTGTACTTCCACCTAAATTTGCTAAAATAACCGTGTCCTTTTGTTCTAAAAAAGGTAGTTCAGAATGGATGAATCCTTCCACTCCAGGATTTTGCAAACCTATACTATTCATTATTCCAGAAGCAGTTTCATGAATTCTTATTCCATTATTACCTTCCCTTTTATTTAAAGTCAGACCTTTAGTAGATATCCCACCTAATAATTCTATAGGAAAATATTCATCAAATTCTCTTCCAAATCCAAAGGTACCTGATGCTGCAATTACAGGATTCTTAAATTCAAATCCACAAATATTTACTCCACCCATGAAAAGACCTCCTCACCAATAAATACAGGACCTTCTTTGCACACTCTTTCCATTCCTCTAAGAGTTTCTATTGTACATCCTAAGCAAGCTCCTATACCACAAGCCATTCTGCTTTCCATTGATATTTGAACTGGTACTATTCCTCTACATTTATCCACAAGTGCCTTCATCATCCCTATTGGTCCACAGGATATTACTAGGTCATAATTTTTAGGTTGGAATATATCCACTATATATCCTTTATATCCAAATGTACCTTCCTCGGTTGATATATAAATATTTTCTGCATAGGGTAGCAATTTATCTAATAAATATATATGATTTCTAAATCCTAAGAATATATCTGGTTTTATATCTAATGTTTTGGATAAATATAGCATTGGCGCTATTCCAATTCCTCCAGATACTAAAGCGATTTTTTTATTCTCACTGACTGCAAAACCATTACCAAGGGGTCCTAATAAGCTTAATTTATCTCCCATATTTAATGTAGATATAATATGGGTTCCTTTGCCTCGTACTTCATACAAAAGAGTAATATATCCTTCTTCTAAATCTGCTATACTAATAGGCCTTGGCAATAAAGGATCTAATCCATTCCAACCTCTTACCATATAGAATTGGCCAGGTTGACCTTGAAAGTCACCGCCTAGAATTAGCTGATAAATATTAGGGCTTATTTCTGTATTTGAAATTACTATTCCATCACTATATCCTTTTTTCAAATCCAATAGCCTCCCTCATTTTTAGTACTGCCTTCCTTGTATAATATTCAAAGTTTTCATATCCATCAGTCTGTTTCTTGTAGGCTGTAATTATGCCTCTAGAAGAATTTACAATTCCACCATTTCCATTGTTAAGGTAAAGAGCAGCATCTTCACCACTTCCACCTTGGGCTCCATATCCAGGAATCAAGAAAAACATATTTTTATATCTTTCACGAATTTCTATGGCTTCATCTGTGTGAGTTCCACCTACTACTACTCCCAAGGAGCTATAGCCTGATTCTCCTCTATATTTTTCAGCTAGTTGAGATAATTTGTCCCCAACATGATAATATAATTTTTCTCCATCCACATTTAGGTATTCAATATCTTTTGCTCCAGGATTAGAAGTTCTAAGAAGCACAAATATTCCCTTTTCTCCTGTTTGGAGATATTTCAAATATGGTCTTACACTGTCATAACCCATATATGGATTAATAGTAATAAAATCAGTTTCAAAATCTCCTTCAAAATGAGCTTTTGCATACATGTCTGCAGTAGCTGAAATATCCCCACGTTTTACATCTCCAATTGATAAAAGATTCAAACTTTTTATATACTCCATTGTGTTTTTATATGCAATTAGACCTTTAATACCATAGGCTTCATAATAGGCTATTTGAAGTTTGTAAATAGCTACTATATCTTTAGTACAATGGATTATTTTTTTATTAAATTGAAATATTTGTTCTTCAATACTTTTATACTTGTCCTTAATTTCTCTAGGTATATAATCTAAATGAGTATCCAACCCTAGACATACCATGCCTTTATCATCAACTTCTTTATATAATTTATCTATTATCAATATCTCACCTCATTAATTATTTTCTCCTATATTTTACAAGTCCACCCTTTAAAGTCATATGGACTTGACCAAATACTTCCATACCATTAAAAGGAGTATTCTTTCCTTTTGAGAGGAATGTATTTGAATCAATATTCCACTTTTTATTAATGTCAACTAATACCAAATCTGCGTCGTAGCCTTCTTTAATCCTACCTTTTTCAATATCCATTATCCGTCCCCCATTTGCAGACATTAATTCGGATAACTTTTTAAGCGATATTTTGTCCCCCTTAACTAAAGTAGTATATGCAATAGAAAATGCTGTTTCTAATCCACTAATTCCTGGGCTACCATTTCTTTTGTCTTCTTCTGTATGAGGTGCATGATCAGTTGCTATTGTGTCCACTGTACCATCTACTATTCCTTTGATGATTTCTTTTATATCTTCTTTGCTTCTTATAGGTGGATTGACTTTATAATCATTGTTCCAAAGACTTATATGATGGGGAGTTACTTCGCAAGTTACATTTACACCTTCTGCTTTAGCCTTTCTAATTTCTTCTATAGCTTCTTTTGTGCTTACATGAGCTAAGTGTAGTTTTGCTCCTGTTGTCTTAGAAAGATAAATGTCTCTTATAGTTATAATATTTTCAGAAACTCTATAGTCTATAGGAGTTAGGTCTTTATCCTCCGCATGGGTCATTATGGTTAAATCTAAGTCTTTAGCTTTTACCATAGCCCTATACATTACAATATTAGAGTTTATTCCCATACCATCATCTGTAATTATCTTTACCTTATTGTCTAACTTATCTAAGTGGTCTAAGGTTTTACCATCAAAATTCTCCGTTATACTTACACATTGATGAATATCTACAAGATTTAACCTCTTTCCTTTGTCTAAAATATAATCTACAATTTCCATTGAAGAACAAATAGGATCGGTATTTCCCATTAAATTTACAAATGTAAAACCACCTTTTAGAGCAGCTTGTCCACCAGTCAGCAAATCTTCCTTATGAGTGTAGCCAGGGTCCCTAAAGTGAGCATGAAGATCAATGAAAGCTGGCATTAATACTAAGTCTCTTCCATCTATAGTTTCGCAATCATAATTAAGGTCTACCCCATATTGAATTATTTTTCCATCTTCAATATATAAATCTCCAATAAAGTCCAATTTTTCATCTACCATTCTAGTATTTTTAATTAAAAGTTTCATCCTATCTCTCCCTTGAATAAATATGGTCACAATAGTCACATTTGTAAATACCCTTAGATTTGTCTATTAATACAAACTTATGAATAAGACTTCTTTCTTCTGTAGAAATACATCTAGGGTTTTTACATTTAATTATACCCTCTACTTTTTCTGGTAAGGATAAGCTTATCTTTTCAGTAATCTTCTCGTTTTCAATAATATTTACTGTAATATTTGGATCTATAAAACCTAACATGGCAAGATCTAAGTCTATTTCATTTTCTATTTTAATTATATCTTTTCGACCATATTTTTTACTGGTGGCTTTCATAATTAAAGCTACTGTAAAGTCTGCAGTATCAAGTTTTAAGTGTTCAAATATTATAAATCCAAATCCAGGTTTAATGTGGTCAATTACTATTCCTTTGGAAATACTAGTTATATTTAGCATGGGTTCACCTCTAATAATTTTAATATTAAAGCCATTCTTACATACATTCCATATTTAAGTTGGAGGAAATATTTAGCTCTACTATCACTATCTACTTCCATACTAATTTCATTAACCCTTGGAAGAGGATGTAATATAGCTAAATCACTCTTAGCTGATTTCAGTTTTTCTATATCTAAAATATAACTGTCTTTTAATCTAATATAATCTGCTTCATTAAAAAATCTTTCCTTTTGGACCCTAGTCATATATAAAATGTCCAATTTATGGATTACATCTTCAAGTCTCTCAACTTCAGTATACTGGATATTTTTCATATCTAAAGTTTCGGTTTTAATATAATCAGGGATTTTTAGTTCTTCAGGTGAAATTAGGATTAATTTTATATTCTCATATCTAGTTATAGCTTTTATTAAAGAGTGGACAGTACGGCCAAATTGTAAATCTCCACAAAATCCTATACTTATACCATCCAACCGTCCTTTAGACTTTAATATGGTGTATAAGTCTCCAAGAGTTTGTGTAGGATGCTGATGTCCTCCATCTCCTGCATTTATTAAAGGTACTGGACAATAAAGAGATCCATATTTTGGTGCCCCTTCTCTATGGTGCCTCATGGCTATAATATCTGTGTAAGCTGCTACTGTTCTAAGAGTATCTGGTAAGTTTTCCCCCTTAGAGACAGAACTAGAGCCCGGCTCCGAAAACCCGATTACTTTTCCTCCCAATCTTAACATTGCGGATTCAAAGCTAAATCTAGTTCTAGTGCTAGGCTCATAGAATAGGGTACCTAATATTTTGCCATTACAACTATTGGCAAAATTTTCTGGGTTATTAATAATTCTTGTTGTTAATTGGAACAGCTCATGGATTTCTTCAGTACTAAAGTCTTGGGGATCAATTAAATGCCTTAATTTTATCATTTTATTCCTCCTTTAGTAATTTTTCTCCTTAAAAAAGTCTTCCAGGGGAAGACAGGATTAATATGCAATAATATAATTCATTATAAACTATCATATAAATTATCATAGTTAAACTTTGCTGTCAATAAAAAATTTAAGAGTGTTGAGATAGTTTTAATATTCTGTTACAATTGACTTGTATGAAATTTGTCAGGAGGGATATTATGAATTTTAATATTGGTAAAGGTGGAGATGTAGAAGTACTTCTTGTACTTGGCGAATCCGCAAAACTTGAAAAGGGTAATGAGCTTTTTTCATTTTTAAAAGAAAAAGAATTGTTTACCGGAAAATTATCAGAAGTTTATGCAGATGTATCTCCTAAAAGCGAGAACATTATACTATTAGGTCTTGGAGACTTGGACAAACTAACTTTTAACTCAATCAGAAGAGCTTTTTATAAACTTGGTTGTGAATTAATGAAATTTAAAGTTGAAAGTTTTGGAGTGACAATCCCAAGATTTGGAGATTTATGCTACACTAAAACTTTAAGAGCTGTAACAGAAGGGTTACTTCAGTCAGAATATGGATTTGAAAAGTATCTTAGCAAAAAGAAAATCCTACCAAGTGTTAAAGAAGTATATTTCCAAGTATTAGAAGATAGAAAAGAAAAAACATTAGCTACCATTGAAGAAACAAAAGTAGTATTGGAAGGTGTATTTTTAGCTAGAGATTTAGTAAATGAAAGAGCAATTAATATGTATCCAGAAGTATTAGCTCAAGCAGCCAAAGATAATCTAGATGGCTTAGATGTAAAGGTTGAAATCTTCGGTAAATCTGAAATTGAAGAAATAGGAATGGAAGCTTTCTTAGCAGTGGCTGAAGGTTCAAGTAAAGAACCTAAATTCATCCTAATGACTTATAATGGAGATCCAGATTCAGAAGAAAAATTAGCCCTAGTAGGTAAGGGTTTAACTTATGACTCAGGTGGGTATTCTTTAAAACCTGCTGCTAGTATGGAGACTATGTATACAGATATGGCTGGTTCCGCTGCAGTTATAGGAGCAATGAAGTCAATTGCGAAATCTGGATTAAAGAGAAATGTAGTAGCTATTGTGGCAGCATGTGAAAACTTAATCTCAGGTGGAGCTTATAAACCAGGAGATATTATCCATTCTATGTCTGGAAAAACCATTGAGGTATTAAATACTGATGCAGAAGGTAGACTTACCCTTGCAGATGCATTATGGTATGCAGCAACTGTAGTAAAAGCAGATAAAATTGTAGACTTAGCTACACTTACAGGTGCATGTGTTGTTGCATTAGGTAATGTAACCACTGGTGCAGTTACAAACAACCAAAATCTAATGGGTGAAGTTATGCAAGCTTCAGAATTAGCTGGCGAGCCAATTTGGGAACTACCAAATAACGAAGACTACAAAGAATTGTATAAGGGAACTTTTGCAGATTTAAAAAACACTGCAGGAAGAGGTGCTGGAACAATTACAGCAGGATTATTCTTAGGTGAATTTGTAAATGATGTTCCATGGGTTCATTTAGATATTGCAGGAACTTCTTATTTAGATAAAGAATTAGGATACTTGCCTAAAGGTGCTACTGGAGTTCATGTAAAAACTCTTTATTATTTAGCTAAAGGTGAATAAAAAATTGGGCCAGAAAAGCTAGCCCTACAATTGTAATAACATATAAGATAAAACGGAAAGGTGCTCTCACCTTTCCGTTTTATCTTATATGTGTAAATCTCTCTTTGGATAAAATACTAATGTTCCTACTATTCCAATCCCAATTATTCCAATAGAAATAAAAATAAAAATAGGTTCTAAGGCCTTTTCATTTAATATATAAGAAGAATCAAAATACTTAAATGGGGTTATATACTTTAAGAAATCTAATTTATCTACAAGATTAATCAGTGAAGCAATAATAAATGTAACCATTAATATAGTCACAGAAATATTTCCAGTTTTTTTATATCTTTTGTTTACAGCTGCTACCAACATTCCTATGCTTAGAAATATGCCCTGTACTAAAAATACTCCTAAGAACATTAACATAATAAAACTATAAAATCCTGGTTCTTTATTATAACTTATAGTTGATAAAATCATTGTGATTCCAGTTATTAGATTTAATATAATTAAATTTATTGTAGCGGAAATAATCTTATTCCATATGACCTTCTTTCTAGAAACAGGCAGTGTAAATAAATATTCTGCAGTTTTATCTCTTTCTTCCTTTGAAATAATACTACTACCTAAAAGTACAGCTTGAATTCCAAGTAATAAATACAGATACAGTGAAATGGTTCCAATAAATCCATTTAAGCTGCTTATATCAAGGTTTGACATTCCAAAGACACTCAATATTCCTGAAGGAATTGAATTCATAAAATCATCAATATATGGGCTGTTTGCAAAAGACTCAAATTCTATCATCCAAACCATGACTAAAAATGCCATTGCAAAACTCCAGATTATCATAGATTTTAAGTTTGCTCTTAATTCTCTTTTTATAATATTCATTTTACACCTCCTACAAAGAATGTATATCTCGCTTATTATATATAATATAACTACCAATTAGAGAAATAGCTATTATTCCAAATCCTAAAAATAATAATATCCAGTCATATTCTCCATTTTTTAGAATAATCCCTGGTTCGAAATAGTAATAGGGTGAGAAATACCCTAATATCTTGCTATCCACAATACCTCTTACTGAATTTATTACATATAGCCCAATAGCCAATCCCATGGAAAGACTAAGTACAGATCTTACTTTCTTAAAAAACAAAGATATTAGCATACCCATACTCAAGAATACCAGTTGAAAAATAGGGATAGTTATAAGTAATTTTAGTACATTGAGGGTTTCATAATTTTGACCAGCATTAAATAATTCAAGTGCAATAAAAGAACCAACTGAAACCCCTATAGCAGTAATCACTAAACTTAAAAAAGCTGCAATAAACTTACTAAAATACACCTTACTTCTAGATATAGGCTTGGTCATTAAAAAGTCTGCAGTTAGATCTCTCTCTTCCTCAGTTAAAATTGAAAAACCATAATTTGCACTTTGTATGGCAATAGCAAGTTGAATAAGTGTAAAAGTTAAAGTAAAATAACCAATTAAATTGGAAATGGACAGTCCTTCTCTCAAGCCTAAAGCTTGGAGCATTTCTTTGGGCATGCTATTCATTATAGAATCAAGTGCAGCTGAGTCTTTTATCATTGTAGGAAAAAACCCCATATAAAAAATCATAAAAGCACCTAAGGATAGGGACCAAATAATAATAGATTTAATTTTCATTTTGAATTCTTGCTTAAAAATATTCATTTAGTCACCTCCTACTGGTAATAATGCATAAATATTTCTTCTAAGGTTGGTTCTTCTATGCTTACATCTATGGCTTTAATCCTACTTATAGCTTTAGTCATTATATTTATATCCCCTTTATAAAAGAAACTAATCCCTCTATCCTCCTTAATTAATTTTGTTACTCCACTAATATGAAATAATTCTTTGTCTATATTGTCTCCTAAAATAGAAATCTTTTTATAATTATTTTCTCTTAATGTTTTTATATCCTCAATTTCAATAATAGACCCATTTCTAATTATTGCTACTCGATTACAAAGTTCTTGAACTTCTCCTAAAATATGTGAAGAAAAAAATACTGTTGCTCCCTTTTTATTCTCTTCCTTTATAATCTTAAAGAATTTTTGTTGCATTAGTGGGTCTAAACCTCCAGTAGGTTCATCTAATATAATCAGATCAGGATCATGCAACAATCCTTGAACAATGCCTACCTTCTTTTTATTTCCGTAGGATAAGTCTTCAATACGTCTATCTAAATCTAGTTCCATAGTCTCTGATAATTCTTTTATTCTGCTGCTACAATCTTTCTCATAAAAACTAGCTGAATAATTTAATAAGTCTTTTACTTTCATTTTGTCATAATAAAATATTTCAGATGGCAAGTATCCTATTCTCTTCCTGACTTCAGGTCCATGCTCTATAGCATCTTTACCAAATAATTTAGCTTCCCCAGATGTAGGATAAATAAGGCTTAGTAATAATCTTATTGTAGTAGATTTTCCCGCTCCATTGGGGCCAATAAATCCAAATATTTCTCCTTCTTCTACATTTATACTTACATCTTCTATACCTCTGGCCTTTCCGTAATACTTGGTCAAGTTTTTAGTTTCTATTATACTCATCTATAGACCTCCTTTTAATACTTCTGACCGACGAGGGCGTCGCTCCCTACCTTTGATTGTTGTTTAATACTTTGGACCTAGGAAGGCGTCGCTCCCCACCATTATGTTTTTCCTAGGGAAAGGTGCCCTCACTGTTCCGGTTTTTTTCAATCCATTAATTCGCTAACATTGGATAACATATTGGTAATAGGTGGAACAACTTGTTTTTTCCTAGACAGCACACCAGGCGCATAGAATGCATTATTCTCCAATTCCGTATCAAAAGCTTGAGCTACATATTCTTTATTATGGCCTACTACAACCATTTCCGAAGCTTCATTAAATATATCTGTTAACATTAATATAAATATGGAATAATCCTGCTCTTTGGCTCTTTCTTCCATTAAAAGAATTAAATCCATTTTCATATTATTTAAACTGTCTGGATCCATTGTATATACCTGTGATATCCCAATTTTTTCATCATCTATAGTAAAGGTCTTAAAGTCTGAACTTAATAATTCTTGAGGGGTCCTACCTTCTAAAGATGTTCCTGCTTTAAACATTTCCATGGCAAATTCTTCTACATCTATGTCCGCTATCCTAGCTAATCTTTCCAAGATTATCTCATCTGTATGAGTAGAAGTAGGTGATTTGAATAATAAGGTATCTGAAATAATAGCTGCAGCTAATATTCCTGCTATTTTTTTAGTAGGTCTTCTTCCATTTTCAAACATAATAGATGCAATAATAGTACAAGTGCTGCCTACTGGCTCATTTCTAAAATAAATAGGGCTACCTGTAAACACATCTGCCACTCGATGGTGGTCAATTATCTCTAAAATTTCGGCTTCTTCAAGCCCATCTATTGATTGACTTCTTTCGTTGTGATCTACTAATATAACTTTTTTCTTCATACTTGAAATAAGGTGGTATCTAGAGATTAAACCAATTATTTTGTCATTATTATTATCATCAATAACTGGATAGCTTCTATATCTTGTTTGAGACATTATTACTTTTACATCATCTACTAAATCATCAAGTGCAAATAATATTATATTTTCTTTAGTCATTACATGTTCAATGGGAATGCTTTGAGTTATAAGTCTTGATGTTGTAAAAGTATCATGGGGAGTAGTGATAATAGTTATACTTTTTTCTCTTGCTAAGTTTATAATATCTTCCTCTAGTTTGCCATTGCCGGCTACTATTAATAAAGAAATATTGCTCCTAATTGCAATTTCCTGTGAATCCTTTCTATCCCCGCATATGGCTATATCATTTTCCTCTATATATTCTTTTATTTTATCTGGCTCCATTGCAAGCACTACTAATTTACCACTAAGAGGTCTAATCTCTTCAGCTATTAAAATAGGAATAGCAGATAGAGTATCTATAATATTATCTATTGGCGTTCTTGATTTACCTAAAATAGTATTATCCCAAACATCAATATAACTTTGAATAATATCTGATACTGTTACAACACCTATTAACTTTTCGTTTTCATCTATAACAGGCAAATTATTTAAATTGTTTTTTTTCATTAAATTTAGAGCCATTCTAAGACTAACTTCTGGATTAACTGGAGCTAACTTATCGAAATTTAAATCCTCAACACTTAATCTTACAGTTTCCATAAGTTCAGGAACTTCTACCCCAAAATAATCTAAAATAAACTTGGTTTCTCTATTTATATTTCCTAGTCTAACTGGTATAGCATTTACATCTCCATTAGCATTTTTATAATCTGCATAAGCTATAGCAGAACATATTGAATCAGAATCTGGATTTTTGTGACCTAGTATAAATATATTTTCTTTCATTAGATTTCCTCCTTAAGCATAAGATTATTCTCTTATTCAGTATAATATGTATTTTAATTATTATATCATCTAATGTATATAAATTAACAGTTCTTAATTCAATAAATATCATCTAGTTTCGAATACTATGTTGACTAATCTCCATAACTAGATTAAGATATAGTTAGTATAATAGTTAGAAAAGGGTGATTATATGGATACTATTCAAACAGAGATAGAAAAATTTTGCCATGATATAGAAAATTTTCATATTCCTCGCTGGGATGAATTGCCAGATATGGAATTATATATGGATCAAGTAATTACTTTTATAGAAAATAATATCTCTTTTTTCTCGATTATGGCAAAGGAAAAGATTATTACACCATCCATGGTGAATAATTATGTAAAATTAGAATTAATTCCAAAGCCAGTAAAAAAAAGGTATAACAAAACTCATTTAGCATATTTAATTGCAATTTCTATTTTAAAATATGTATTCACTATTGGAGAAATCAAAGATGGTGTACTTTTCCAATCTAATCTTAATGGAGAAAAGCAAGCATACAATTTATTTTGTGAAGAGCAAGAGAAGGCTCTAAAGTATCTTGTTTATCAAATTAATTCGCAGGACCACAGTAATATACCAGTTGATTTGAATTTAAGAACAGATAATCTGGCTATTAAAATGGCAACTTTAAGCTTTGCTAGCAAAATAATTGCAGAACGAATAATAGAATTGCAGAAGTCATATAAAACAAAGGTTATGTAAGTTAGATTTAATTAAATATAGGAGGTAAATATGAACAAACAAAAAATCGCTATATTAGTAGATTCATGTGTGGATGTACCTAGCAATTTAATAGAAAAGTACAATATGTACGTAGCACCACTTAAAATTATTTACAAAGACAGAGAATATTCAGATGGAGTAGATATTACTGCAGAAGAAGTTTATGCTGGATTAACCACTGAAATACCTACAACATCCCTACCACCTGGTGAAAAGATACAAGAATTATTTAACCAAATAAAAGCAGATGGTTATGAGAAAGTCTTAGCAATATCAATTTCCAGTGGAATTAGTGGTACTTATAATGCAATAAGAGTAATAGGTGAGCAACAAGAAGATTTAGAAGTTTACGCAGTAGATACTAAGAATATTGGTATTGGAAGTGGTTTTAATGCAATTCAAGCCGCAGAATATATACAAGAAGGTATGGATTGGAATACACTAACCAAAACAATCACTGAGAACATATTTAAGTCTAAAGTATTCTTTGTAGTGTCCACCTTAGAGTACCTTCAAAAAGGTGGAAGAATTGGCCTGGTTGCGTCTATGTTCGCCAATACTCTGAATTTAAAACCTATAATTTCTTGTAACGAAGATGGTATTTATTATACTGTAGCTAAAATCGTAGGTAGAAAAAGATCTGTAAAAAAGGCCCTGGAACTTGCTCTTGCTTTTATTGGAGAACATAGTAATTATAATTTAGGAATAGTTCATGGTGCTGCAGAAGAAGAAGCAAACCAAATTAAAAAGTATCTTATAAGACAACTCCCAAATGCGAAAGTATTTGTTGAAGGTCAAATAAGTCCAGTTTTAGGAGTTCATACTGGCCCAGGTACAATTGGTATTGTAGTACAAAAAATATAACCCAAAAGTATGATAAATGTAAAGGGTTATTTATACTAGCCCTTTACATTTACTTCATGATACTTTTGGATTTCTTTTATAAACATCTGCTTTTCATTTTCATCTCTGAAAATTCTTTTTGGAATTATATGGGCAGATACAGAAGAAATATAAATATAAATATAATCTACTATTTCTTCAACCTTATCTATTTGTTTCCATTTCATATTAGTTTCTCCAAAAGAACTCCTCTCTAATACACCTTTATCTGAAATTATTATCTTTCTTCTGGCAAACAAGTTTTCATTATTGCCCTCTTTAAGCATCTTCCTTACCCTTCTAGCCATTTCCCATTCAATGTACTTAGGATAAAATAAAAACCAAACCACACTTAGTGCCCCGAAAATAGTAAACCAATACCAAATCGGTATTTCTGAGTATGTTCTTATTATGAATGGGATTATGAGAAATATAATAGGTCCTAATATTCTTTGTCTAAAGATACTTTTCTTTAATGAAGATGATTTTTTTGCATGGTTAATATTAAAATTAATATAATCTTTTTCTAATAATTCAAATTCTAATTCCATTTTCTACCTCCTATTAAAAATATTTTACTCTACCTTTATACCCTACCTACTGGAGAAATATATACTGCAAACTCATCTTCCCCATCCACTTGGATTATATCATCTATTAACTTTTGATTATATGAAGCTATGGCACAGGTACCTAATCCTATAGTTTCACAGGCTAAGTATAATGCTTGTCCAATGTGTCCAGCATCAAGTAATGCTATTTTATAAGTCCTATCAGCATATCTCCACTCAGTTCTATATGGAATACAAGACCAAATAAATGTTACTGCTGCATTAGCTGCAAACCTTTGTTTGTTTACCCCTTCTACCAACTTTTTATCTAAGTTACCTTCTTCTCTTACAAATAAAAGTTTATGCTCTAAAGGCAAGTATCTATATACTCCCTTTCTTAATCCCTGTACATTTAATACCACTAAATATGTTTCAAAAGGGTGCCTTCCTCCAGCTGATGGAACTGGTCTTAATCCTACATAATTATTTCCTTTTATTTCTTTTATTCCTTGGGTCATCTTTAATAAGTAGGATAACTCTTCTAAGCTAATCTCTTCTTCTAAATAAATTCTATGACTTTCTCTATCCATTATACATTGGAAAATATCATCTTTAGTAATAATGCTCTTGTCTACTATGGGCAAGTCTATTATTTCACTAGTAATATCATAAGGCTTTTCCAGTGGTGGCTGAGGTAATTCTTTTTGTTGATCTGTTTGTATTGGTTTCCCAAAATAAGATTTCATAAAATTTCTATCCATTATAAACCTCTCCTTTTATTATCACATTTATATTTTTATATTGATAAGCATTTTAAAATTAAAAGCATTATACGGCCTACTAAAAGTCAGCTCCTACTCTTTGATATCTGTATAGATTGCATCTACCAACTCACTATTATTTACTTGTTTTTTTATAATTATTCCAAATATTATTAATAACAACACTCCAAATAAGGTAAACCAAATTGGTTGAAATCCTTCTAAAGTATAACCTTTAATTTTTAATTTAAGTAAATCCCATAAAATATATCCTATGGAGTTGTAGGCAGCATGGCTAATTATGCACAATAATAAGGACTCTGTCTTTAGATATAGCCAGCCTAACAAAAGTCCTGCAATAAAAGCACCTACAAACTGGTATATATTTAAGTGTATAATTGCGAATAATAAGGATGTAACTAAAATAGATGTTATAGCAGAATATCTTTTCAGTAATCCTTTTAACATTATTCCACGAAATAATACTTCTTCTGCAATTGGTGCCACAATTATTACATGTATAATTGTTCCAATAAAACTTACTTCGCCACTAAATATTTCATTAAATATTTCTATCATTCGTTCACTCATTGGAAATAATTCTGTTATATAATTACCTATTTCTGATATAACAATACTTAACCCTAAACTGAAAATGAATATTGATACAATCAACTTTCTATGATTATTGCTTATTTTTAAATTTTCTATTATTGATATCTTAACTTTCCTACTAATAATGCTAATTACAAGAGCTAAAGCTACTATAGAGTTTAAAGAACTAACTAGGGGGTTACTAGTATTGAATCCTATAAAAATTGCTAGGAATACGATAAATATTCCCACTAATACTTGAAGCGCAACAAATAAAAGAAACATCTTTATTACATCCCAAATTTTGAAACTAGCCTTCTTTTCAACCATATAATCTGTCTCCACCTTTCATGTCGGTATTCCGGCGACCAAAGTTCACTCCGTACATATTGATACTAGAGCTCATTTTCTACTGTCAATATTTTTCTTTGTTCTTATAATAGAAGTTACAAGCACAGCAATTAATGGTCCTAAAATAAGACCTATTGGCCCAAAAATTAATGATCCTAGAATTGTAGCTAAAAATGTATATAGGGGCCTTACTCCAATTTCTTTACCCATTATCTTTGGTTCTAGTATTTGTCTCGTGATAATCAATATAATGTATATTAGAGCTAAACCTTTTCCCAAGTAGCTGTTCCCTAAAATAAAGCTAATCACAGACCAAGGTACTATTACTATACCTGCACCTAAAACTGGCAATACATCTACAATAGATACTACTATTGAAATCCATATAAAATATGGAACTTTTAAAATTCTAAGTCCTATAGCTAATATTATAAAAATTATTCCCATAAGAATTAATTGAGCTTTTAAATATCCTTTAAGACCCTTTCCTGTGTCTTTAATCATCTGTGATATAAACTCCATTAAATTATTCATTTCTCACCTCATAAATTTGTGCACCTTTACTTTAATAGATACCTAATAATTATTATAACAGAATTAAGTTGAAATATGAAAAGTAATCTATTGATTAACCAGTAGTCTACCTATATAATTAATTTAGATAAAAGGGGGTATTTAGTTTATGGATTATATTTGGGATAATTTAGTTGAATTACTTAATATTTCTAGTCCTACTGGAAATACTGATAAAGCTGTAGAATTTGTAGAAGCAGCCTTTAAAGATTTAGGTATTTCAACTAGAAGAACTGGAAAAGGAGCTTTAATTGCTACAATTGAAGGAAAAAACAAGGATAAAGAAGTTACACTTTCTGGTCATGTAGATACACTTGGTGGAATGGTAAAAGAGATAAAAAGTAATGGTAAATTAAAGATTGCACAATTAGGTGGATATGTATGGAATACTATAGAAGGTGAACATGTTCTTATTGAAACAATGGAAGGTAAAAACTATACTGGTACAATTATGACCACTAAGGCTTCCTCTCATGTACATGGTGAAGAAACTAAAAGTGTAGAAAGAAATGCAGATAATATGGAAATTAGAATTGATGAGAGAGTTTCCAACCCTGAAGATGTTGCTAAACTGGGAATTAATATTGGAGACTTTGTGTCTTTCGATCCTAGAACAGTGGTTACAGAATCTGGATTTATTAAATCTAGACATTTAGATGATAAGGCAGGTGTTTTAGCACTATTAGGAATTGCAAAGCATTTAGTAGAAGAAAATATTACTCCAAATTATACAACTAATTTCTTTATTAGCACTTATGAAGAAGTAGGTCATGGCGCCGCAGCTTCCATTCCTAAGAAGACTTATGAGTTTATAGCTATTGATATGGCTGCACCTGGTGATGGTCAGACATCGGATGAATTTAGCGTTACAATATGTGCTAAAGATAGTTCAGGTCCTTATGATTATGAACTTAGAAAACGATTAATCGATTTAGCTAAGGCTGAAGGTTTAAATTATAAAATAGATATCTATCCCTTCTATGGCTCTGATGGATCAGCTG
>CAYZDC010000031.1:0-16247 GCA_964477045.1 uncultured Tissierellaceae bacterium
GAGAAACCCGTGGTACCACCTTAATTTGCATATAAATGCCTTAAGCCACGTAACGAGTGGTATTCGCAATTGAACTCCGGAACTGTAATTCGCTTATTGTTTATTGAACCTTTCACCAATGGCTCATTCTCTGTTTAATCTAATAAGCTACTATATTCTTTCATTGTTTTTATATCTAATTATTAATTATATTAATACAATACCAGTGGATTGTCAAGTCTTATAGCAGCCTCTGTTTTAGTGGCTATTATATAAATCCTTATCCCAACGGTGTGTAGAACGGAGAAATTCTTCGGTTGCTATAAAATACCTTATATCATAACAATCTCCTGAATCTCCACAAGAAGCATCAATAAAAGCTTTTTCACCATCTAAGGTAGCATAAGTCCAGGAATGAAGCTCTCCTTCAATTATACCGGCTGCTCCTATAACATCTATACCAACAATTCTACACAACATATTGTATAGGGCTGTGTATCCATGACATACAGCTTTCCTATTAGTTACTGCTCCATAGCCTGTAAAACTAAGGGGGTCAAAATCATAGTCATACTCTAAGTTACATGCTACCCATTTAAATATGGCTAATGCCTTGTCCTTTTGATTCATAGATTTTGTTAATAGTCCTTCTGCTATAAGCCCATCTATAATATTATAAGATTCTTCTCGAAATGACTGGAACATATAAAATGAGGTCTCATTGGTAAATTTTTCATCGGATAATTTTATGGTTAGTTTGAAATCTGGATTTTTTCTAAATGAGTAATCCCAGGTGTTCATATTTGAAAAGTACTCAGGATATGCGTAAAATACTTTTGTGTGAGCTTTATCTAAATTGGCATATAGACTATTATCAAAATATTCTTTGTCATATACTGTATCATCAGTGTTTTCATATGAAACAGTATAACTTGCCTGATTAAATTTAATCATATGTATTAGTACTGCTTCAAATTCACTTTGGCTAGTTGGGTTAACTGGTATTTTATATGATTTAGGGTAAACAGGGATTATATCCAAAGCTAAATTTATTTTATACTGGCGAATCTGCTGAGTACTATCTTTATAATCAGTTATTGTGTTGAGTATATCTATAGCTTCACTCCATTTATGATTATTAGCTTTGTCTTCTGCTAAATTATACTTATATTCTTTTAGTAAAACTTCATCATAACTATTATAGCCATTAGCATTAATCATATTAAGGATTTTCCTTGTGGACTCCCAATCTTTTACCACAGCTTTTCCTAGGGCCATACTATAATTATGATTATAAATTAAACTGTTATTATTCCTAAAGTATAGCATTGATCCCATTATGTCAAAAGCAATATGCTGATTTTCATCAGCTATATACTTATATGCATTATAATAATTTTCTACTTTTAAAGATTCACCTCTAGGGTTATAGTCTGGTGTTTGGGGCATATGGACTAAATATTTATTATATTTAGAGTAATTATATAGCTTGGAAGAATTATTGTATAAAATATAAAATATTCCTCCAAATAAAGAGAGGATAATTATTAAAAAAAGAGAAAACTTTTTCCTTTTATTTTTTTGGGTTTTATTCTTTTTTGGCAAAATATATACCTCCTAATTAAAACCTAGTCTTAAGTATACTATATCTAAATAAGACTATAATTTCAAATATTTAGGCCAGTAATCTATATTTATCCACATAAAAAATCCCCATTGTTAAATCAAGGGGATTTGATAAGAAATATTATTATTCTACCTTTAACTCTGCACTGTTTTCCCATAGTCCATGAATGTTGCAATAACTTGTAGCATAAATGGTTCCAGATTTTTCTGCCTTAAATCTTACTTTTGTAAATGCATCTGTAAATGTTTCAAATTCACCATGAGCTGAGAAATTAACATTAGCAATTTCTACTGGAAAATTGTTTCCTTCTGATTGAAAATATACTTTAACCCATGCTATGTGATGATCTAGTGTGTTAGGATGAGGAATTTCCTCTCCTATAAGTACTTTAATATCGAAGTATTCGCCTAATTTAACCCTTTCTGGTGCATGTATTACAGGCACATGCTTTTCACCTTTCCAATCTCCACTTTGATATAAATTTCCTATACTTTTCAAAATAAAAACCTCCTATTGTTTTATAATTTTCACTATATTATCATATACCCTTTTAAACACTATATATTCAATAATTAACCATTTTACATAATTATAATGTATAATAAGATTAAGATTAAGTAAGGAGAGGTTTTATATGAGCAAAATAAAGTTAATAGCTACCACAACTTTTGGACTAGAGGCTGTGGCTAAAAGAGAATTAATGAAACTGGGATATAATGATATGGAAGTAGAAAATGGAAAGGTAACTTTTATTGCTTCCGAAAAAGACATTCCCGTAGCAAATCTATGGATGAGAACCGCAGAGAGAATTTTACTACAGATGGGGCAATTTAAAGCTATGTCTTTTGATGAATTGTTTGAAAAAACAAAGGCATTGCCATGGGAAGAATGGATTCCTGAAGATGGAAATTTTATTGTAGAGGGAAAAAGTATAGATTCTAAATTGTTTTCTATATCAGATTGCCAAAGAATTGTTGAAAAAGCTGTAGTAGAAAGATTAAAAACAAAGTATAAAGATGTAGATTGGTTTACAAAATCCGGCCCAAGATTTACCTTGGAAGTAGCTATGCTAAAAGATATAGCAACTCTTACCATAGATACTTCAGGTGCTGGGCTTCATAAAAGAGGATACAGAGATAGAGCAGGAGATGCTCCTATAAAAGAAACCTTGGCTGCAGCTATGGTACTTTTAAGTTTTTGGAATAAGGATAGACCATTGTTTGATCCATTTTGTGGTTCAGGTACTATTCCAATAGAAGCTGCCTTGATAGGTAAAAACATAGCCCCCGGTTTAGACAGGAAATTTGATTCAGAAGAATGGCCTAGGGTCAAAAAAGAATATTGGACAAAAGCTAGAGAAGAGGCTTTTAAACTTATTGATAATGATGTAAAATTAAATATAATAGGCTGTGACACTGATAAAAGATCTATATTAAGAGCTAGAGATAATGCAGCTAATATTGGATTAGAAGATGATGTAGTATTTTTTATGAAAGATATGAGAGATGTGGATATACAAGATGATTATGGTGTTGTTATATCTAATCCACCCTATGGAGAACGTATGGGTGAAGTAGAAGAAATTCAACAATTATATAGAGATTTAGGAGAGAAGTTAAAAGATTTGGATACTTGGTCTACCTATATAATTACTTCAGAAGAAAAATTTGAAACTTTTTTTGGTAAAAAAGCAGATAAAAAAAGAAAGTTATATAATGGAAGAATAAAAGTTGATTACTACCAGTTTTATGGACCAAGACCCCCAAGAAAACAAGATTAGGAGGAATAATATGAATATCTATACAAAGGCAGGAGACAAGGGTAAAACTAGCCTCTATGACGGCGTAAAGGTGTCTAAAGATGACATTAGAGTTGAGAGCTACGGTACTATTGATGAATTAGGGTCATTTTTAGGATTAGCTAAGAATTATGTAGAGAATGACACTATGTATAATGAAATCCAAGAAATACAAAACAAACTATTTACAGTAGCCACTAATTTAGCAACGGAAGATCATTCTAAAGTTGCTCATTATATAGTTGAAGAAGATATAAAACGTTTAGAAGACTTAGTGGATTTTTATATGGGTGCTTTAAATAATCCTACTGGCTTTATAGTAAATGGTTCTAATACAAAATCCGCATATATTCATGTGGCTAGAACCGTATGTAGAAGAGCGGAAAGGAATATTATTAAATTGGCATCAAATGTTGAGGTGGATCCATTAGTTATAAAGTATGTTAATAGGCTGTCTGACACATTATATGCAATGGCCCGGTTTTTAGAAGAAGACCAAATTGCTGTAGAGTATTAAATATATTATGATTTGTTAATATCTGGTATTAGCTTTAAACATAAGATACAATATAGTTAAGATTTGGTCTAAGTCAATTAAATAAATTTGAAAATGTAGGTGATTATATGGGCAAAATAGAAAATACTGTATATAATACT
Organism: uncultured Tissierellaceae bacterium; assembly: GCA_964477045.1. Taxonomy (GTDB): domain Bacteria; phylum Bacillota; class Clostridia; order Tissierellales; family Tissierellaceae; genus CAYZDC01. The sequence goes on from CAYZDC010000031.1 coordinate 4,062, forward strand.
ATACAAGATTATGGAATATTAAACTATCATGTTTTAGATGGTATGGCAGACTGGGTTAGAGTTGTGGATTCATCCGGTTCTATTTTGTTTGCAAATAAAATCATGAAAGAGCATTTTGGCCAGGATATGGTAGGTAAGGAATGTTACCTTATCCATGAAGACAATAAAAGGTGTTCATTTTGTATATCAAATATTAGTATTCTTACAGGAGAAGTTGTTCAAAAGGAAGAGATAATAGATGGAAAATATTATTCAGTAAAATCTTCTCCAATATCCAATGGTGAAGGACAAATATTTGCTGCAGTAGAAGTTTTTAGAGATGTTACCCGTGAAAGAAAATTAGAGATTGAATTAATTGAAAGAAATAAAAAAATGAGAAAAGACTTGGAATTTGCAAAAAGAATACAAGAAAAGATCTTGCCTAAAAAAGGAAACTTAGATTGTATTAATTTGGATTATATATATAGACCCTCAGAGATGCTCTCTGGTGATATGTTTGATGTTTTCCATATAGATAGAGACCATATTGGCATATATATAAGTGATGTGGCTGGACATGGTGTTGCAGCTTCTATGATGACCATGTTTATAAGGCAAACTATGCGAGTTTTGAAGGGTGACATATTGAGTCCATCACAAGCTTTGTCTGAGCTTCATGGTAGATTTGCTTTACTAAATCTAGATGTGGATAAGTACTTTACCATATTCTACGGAGTGCTAGATACTAGAACTGGAGATTTCACCTATGCCAATGGAGGACACAACTGTATTCCTATTAAGTTTGGACATTCTGGTATAGAATTACTCCAGATTAGTGGATTTCCTATAGCTCTATTAGGAGAGGAAATGTATTATGATGAAAAAAAGATAAAACTATTAAAAGGCGACAAAATTTTATTTTATACTGATGGGATAACAGAGATAAAAGATAGTGATGGTAAGGAATTTGGTGTAGAAGGAGTATTAAACACAATAACACAAGCACCTGCAAATATTCTTAAAGAAATTGAAGAAAATGTTATAGACCACAACTATGGAGAACAAGAAGATGATTTTGCAGTAGTATTAATGGAATGTATTTAATATAGCGTGGAGGGATTTTCATGAAAATCACATTAGATTATGAGAACAGTTTTATAAGTGAAGATGAGCTTGCAAATCTAGAGCCATATATTAAAATAAGTGACCAATTGCTAGAAGAAAAAGATGGACCTGGAAATGAATATTTAGGTTGGATGGACTTGCCTAGTAATTATGACAAAGAAGAATTTAAAAAAATAAAAGAATGTGCTGAAAAAATAAAAGAAGATTCAGATGTACTATTGGTAATTGGTATAGGGGGTTCTTATTTAGGAGCCCGAGCAGTTATAGATGCTCTCAGCCACAGCTTTTATAATAGTTTGTCCAAAGAGCAGAGGAAAACTCCAGAGATATATTATGTAGGCAACAATATATCGAGTAACTATATAAAAGACTTATTAGATGTAATAGAAGGTAAAGACATTAGTATAAATATTATTTCTAAATCTGGAACTACTACAGAACCAGCTATTGCTTTTAGAATATTTAAGGAATATATAGAAAATAAATATGGCAAAGATGAGGCAAAGACTAGGATTTATGCTACTACAGACAAATCTAGAGGAGCTTTAAAACAATTAGCTGACAATGAAGGGTATAAAACCTTTATAATACCCGATAATGTAGGGGGTAGATATTCAGTATTTACTCCAGTAGGTCTTCTGCCAATAGCAGTTGCAGGAATAGATATTAATAAATTAATGGAAGGTGCATATTCAGCAATGGGAGAATATTCTCATTCAGACTTAAAAATGAATACCTGCTATAAATATGCAGCCTTAAGGAATATTCTATACAATAGGGGTAAAGCAATCGAAATACTAGTTAATTATGAGCCTAGTTTACAATACTTAGGCGAATGGTGGAAGCAGTTATATGGTGAATCAGAAGGCAAAGACGGCAAGGGATTATACCCAGGAAGTGCAAATTTCACTACAGACTTACATTCTATAGGTCAAATTATCCAAGATGGAAGAAGAAACCTATTTGAAACCACTATTAATATTGAAAGATCTATATCTGAAATAAAAGTAAAATCATATGAAGAAGATTTAGATGGGCTTAACTTTTTAGAAGGCAAAACCTTAGATTATATTAATAAAAAAGCATTTGAAGGAACATTACAAGCTCATGTAAAGGGTAATGTACCAAATATAGTAATAAATGTACCAGAATTAAATGAGTTTTATTTAGGAAAGTTAATATATTTCTTTGAAAAAGCTTGTGCTATTTCTGGATATTTATTAGGAGTAAATCCTTTCGACCAACCAGGAGTAGAAGAATATAAAAAGAATATGTTCCATTTGTTAGAAAAACCAGGATATTAAAGGCAGTGAATAGTGAATAGTTGAAAAGATAAAAGATTAAAAGAGGAGATCCTCACGCTACGCTCAGGATGACACATAGCATAAGGACTTGTCATTCTGAGACGGACAGTATCAGCTTTACTTGCGAAGAATCTACTCTTTATAATTGTGAATTGTGAATTGTGCATTGTGCATTGTGAATTATGAATTGTGCATTGTGAATTGAATAAATAAAGGAGGTTGTATTTTTGACTTATGAAAACCTTTTATTAAAAAGGGAAGGTAATATAGGAATATTATCTATTAATAGGCCAGATGAATTAAATGCTTTAAATGAAAAGCTTTTAGAGGAATTAGATAGGGCTATTGACAATATTTCTATGGATGAAGAAATCTATGTACTAATTATTACAGGGGAAGGGCGAGCTTTTGTAGCTGGAGCCGACATTAGTGAAATGAAAGATAAAAATTCTATGGAAGCCAGAGATTTTGCTGAAAAGGGTCTAAGTGTATTTAGAAAGATTGAGTTAATGGAAAAACCAGTAATCGCTGCTATAAATGGATTTGCCTTAGGTGGGGGCTGTGAACTAGCTATGTGTTGCGATGTTAGAATTGCTTCTGATAAAGCCAAATTTGGTCAGCCAGAAGTAGGGCTTGGAATTACTCCTGGCTTTGGTGGTACTCAAAGACTAAGCAGATTAGTTGGAATTGGTATAGCAAAAGAGTTAATATTTACAGCTAAAATTATCCGTTCAGATGAAGCCATGAGAATAGGCTTAGTAAATGAAGTAGCTCCAGCCTCAGAGCTAATGGATGTGGCTTTAAAGCTAGCTAATGATATAGCTTCTAAAGGGCAATTAGCCCTTAGATATGCTAAATCTGCTATAAATAGAGGCATAGAAACAGATATAGAAACTGGAATGGAAATTGAAAAAGATTTGTTTGCATTATGTTTTGCAACAGAGGACCAAAAAGAAGCAATGACAGCATTTTTAGAAAAACGTAATGCAGAATACAAACTAAAATAACAGGGGGGATTTTATGAAAAAAATCGGAATTTTAGGCAGAGGAACTATGGCAATTGGTATAGCTCAAATTTTTGCTCAAAGTGGTAATGAGGTAATGGTATGGGTTAGATCTATTGATAAGGGTAGCCCAAGAGCCAGTTTAGCTCCATTAGAAAAAACTTTGGACAGATTAGTTAGTAGAGAAAGAATTACAGCAGCACAAATGGGTAATACTTTAAAAAACATAAGCATAACTGACAGCTATGAAGATTTAAAGGATTGCGACTTAATTATAGAAGCAATTGCAGAAAATATGGATTTAAAAAAGTCTGTGTTTAAAGCACTGGATTCAATATGTAAAGAAGAAACTATTTTAGCCACAAATACTTCTTCACTTTCTATTACAGAAATGGCTAATGCAACCAATAGACCAGACAAAGTAATAGGCATGCATTTCTTTAATCCAGTACCAGTAATGAATTTAGTTGAAGTTATTAAAGGAATATCTACTTCTGAAGAAACTAAAAATGCTATTTTTGAAATGACTACCAAAGTAGGTAAGACACCAGTAGAGATAGAGGAAGCCCCAGGCTTTGTAGTAAATAGAATTTTAATTCCTATGATCAATGAAGCCATTGGTATATTTGCTGAAGGTATTGCATCAGCTGAACATATAGATGAATCCATGAAATTAGGTGCAAATCATCCTATGGGACCTTTAGCATTAGGAGATTTAGTTGGGCTTGATGTTTGCTTGGCTATTATGGATGTGCTATATGAAGAGTTTGGAGATTCAAAATACAGAGCCCACCCATTACTTAGAAAAATGGTTAGGGGTAATGTACTAGGTAGAAAAACAAAAAAAGGATTCTTCCAATACTAAAAACAAAAACCCCCGATTCTGGGGGTTTTTTTATTGTTCACTGTTCACTATTCACTGGTTTTACACTGCTGCTTTCTTTTTGCTATGGTCTATTATAGATTCTCCTATTAAATATACATTGCCAGCGCCCATGGTTACTATTACATCATTTGCTTTAACTATGCCCATTAAGTGTGCTTCTATTTCTTCAAATGTTGCTAAATATAGTACATCTGATCCGGTTTTCCCAATGGCATTGGCTAAATCTCGAGAGTGGATTTCACCATTATCTGGCTCTCTAGCAGCATAAATATCAGCTATTATAACCTTATCTGCATCATGAAAAGCTGAAGCAAATCTATTTAATAATATTTTAGTTCTTGTAAAAGTATGGGGCTGAAAAATACAATATATATTGCCTTTATTGGATTCCCTTATGGCCTTTAAGGTAACCTTAATTTCAGTAGGGTGGTGAGCATAATCATCTATTATTTTTACCCCTTCTGCAAAGCCTTTTAATTCTAACCTTCTATGAACTCCTGTATAAGAGGAAATAAACTTTGAGATTAATTCCATTGAAACACCATGATTATGGGCGGCTACAATAGCTGCCAGGGAATTATATACATTGTGAAGTCCTGTTACTTTCAGTTTTATTGGCCAAGATTCTTTTCCATTTATATTAAGAGTATAAACTGTATCACCATCTAGGTTAAAGCTAATATTTTCTGCTTTATAATTAGCTTGATTATTCACACCAAAGGTTATTATCTTAGCCTTAGTGTGAGGGATTAATTTCATACAATTCTTATCATCAACATTTAAAACAAGAGTACTGTCTTTTGTAAGATTTTTAGAATATCCAATAAACGTGTCTATTATATGATCTAAATCTTTAAAATAATCTAAATGATCTTCATCTATATTGGATATTATAGCCATTGTAGGAAAGTACTTTAGTATATTGGCTTTGTATTCACAGGCTTCTGTAACAATATAGTCATCAGAACCCAGCCTAACATTACCACCAATCTCATCTAATTGACCACCTAGTAAAACTGTAGGGTCTAAAGTACCGTGATTAGTTATAGAAGCTAGCATACTAGTTGTTGAGGTTTTACCATGTGTGCCTGAAATAGCTATTGAATGTTTATAGTTTTTCATAATTGCACCAAGAAAAGTAGCTCTATCTACTACTGTTACCCCAGAGTTTAATGCTGCATTTAGCTCTTCATTATCTTTTGAGATAGCATCTGTATAAATAATTAAATCTGAGCCTTTAATATTATTTATATTATGTCCTATGTAAATTTTTGCACCTAAATTATCTAATCTATTAACAATAGAACTATCTTTTGAATCTGTTCCTGAAACCTTATACCCCTTGGATAGCAAAATCTCTGCCAAACTGCTCATACTAATGCCACCAATTCCTATAAAATGTATATGCTCATATTTATTTTCATATATGTTAAATTCGTACATAAAACTTCCTCCTAAATTTGCCAACGACTATTTGGGTTAGTGATAAAAATCATAATAATATTATTTTAACCCTTTTTATTTGCTATTGATTGATTATATCATATCAAAAATAAATTAAAAGTAAAATAAATATTAAGAATTGGAAGAAATTTTAAAAAAATTAAAATTATTTTTCAAAAAAAGAAGGACTTTTTGTTTTTATATAGAATAAGGTAAGTAGATTGATATTTTACTTACATCTTGGAAGGTGGTGAAAGACAATGAAGATTACGGACGTTAGGGTTAGAAAGGTGACAGCGGACGGTAAAATGAAGGCTATCGTTTCTGTTACATTTGATGAAGAGTTTGTTGTACATGATATCAAAATAATAGAAGGTCAAAACGGACTTTTTATTGCTATGCCAAGTAGAAAAATGGCAGATGGAGAATTTAGAGACATAGCCCACCCTATTAATGCAGCCACTAGGAAAAAGATTCAAGAAGCAATTTTTTTAGAGTATGAAAAAGTTTTAGCTGCAGAGGATAAACTTGTAGCAGAAACAGAAGTCCAGACTGAAGTATTACTTGAAACTGAAGTAGAGCCTGAATTGGCAACAGAGTAAAAAGCCTTTAAGGCTTTTTTCTTTTGCCTATTTCTGCTAAAGCTTTGTATATTTACTTAAATTGGTATAGACTTATAGTGAAAATGAGTTAAAATAATAATAGTAGTATATTGAAAATTGAAGAGGTGTTAGGATGAATATTTCTATAATTTTGGCTGCAGGAGAAGGCACCAGGATGAAATCTGAATTGCCTAAGGTATTGCATAGAGTATGTGGAAAGCCCATACTAGAATATGTAATTAATGCTAGCAAAGATGCAGAAGTTGGAAAAAATATTGTTATTATTGGTCATGGTGGACAAAAGGTTAGTGAATACTTTCAAGATGACGAGATAATTTTTAGAACACAGCCTATGGGTGAAGACCATCCTTATGGAACAGGATTTGCTGTAAAACAAGCCATTGACTTAATTCCAGATAATAGCACAGTAATTATTTTATATGGGGATACACCCTTAATCACTAATGATACAATTAGTGGATTAGTCCAATATCATAAAGAGCAAAATAATCAGGGCACAGTTTTAACAGCTATCTTGGAAGATCCAACGGATTATGGTAGAATAATAAGAGAAGATGGAGAAAATATTTCTGAAATTGTAGAACAAAAGGATGCAAGCCTTGAACAATTAAAAATTAGAGAAATAAACTCTGGTATTTATTGCTTTAATGGAAAATCCTTAAAATATGCCTTAAATTTAATTGATAATAATAATGCTCAAGGGGAGTATTACGTAACTGATGCTATAAGTATCTTAAAAAATGGGGGTCATAAGGTAGGAGCATATATAATAGATGATTCAACAGAAATACATGGTGTTAATTCAAGAACTCAATTGGCTTTTAGCGAAAGTGTTATGAAGGCTAGAATTAATGAAAGATTTATGGTTGAAGGTATTACTATTATAGATCCTACAAATACTTATATAGAAAGTGAAGTAGAGATTGGAAGGGAAACAATAATTTATCCTGGAGTTACTATTCAGGGAAAGACTAAAATTGGGAAAAATTGTATTATTCGCTCCAATACTAGAATAAAGGATAGTATTATATATGATAATGTAGAGATTGAATCCTCCCTAATACAAGATAGTTCTGTGGGAGATAATTCTCATATAGGTCCTAATGCACATTTAAGGCCTAATAGCCATATTGGAAAGAATGTAAAAATTGGTAATTTTGTAGAAGTTAAAAACGCTAGTATAGGTAATAATTCTAAGGCAGGACACCTGTCATATATAGGCGATGCAACTATAGGCCACAATGTTAATATAGGATGTGGTGTTGTATTTGTAAATTATGATGGTAAAGTAAAATTTCATACCACTGTAGGAGATAATGCATTTATTGGTAGTAATTCAAATTTAGTTGCGCCAATTGAAGTAAAAGATTGGGGTTTTATTGCAGCTGGGTCTACCATAACAAAAAATGTTGAAGAAGGAGCATTATCTATAGCTAGGTCTCAGCAAAAGAACATATTGGGCTGGGTAGACAGAAAAGGAAAAAAACTATAAAAATTTAGGAGGAAATTAGGATGAATTTATGCTTTGGTTCTATAAAGGTATTAACTGGGAATTCAAATAGGCCTTTAGTGAAACATATTTGTAAGGAATTGGGATTAAACCTTTCTCGTAGTGATGTAACTCATTTTAGTGATGGGGAAATAAATATAAATATTACTGAAACTGTAAGGGGTGCAGATGTATTTATTATTCAATCCACTTCAACTCCAGTTAATGACAATCTTATGGAAACTTTAATCTTAATAGATGCATGTAAAAGAGCATCCGCAGGAAGAATTAATGTGGTACTACCATATTATGGTTATGCAAGACAAGATAGAAAAACCAAGGCAAGAGAACCTATTACTGCTAAATTAGTAGCTGACTTATTGACTACTGCAGGAGCAGATAGAGTAGTATCTATGGATTTACATGCAGGGCAAATACAAGGGTATTTTGATATTCCTGTAGACCATTTATCTGCAATACCTATACTTGCTAATTACTTTAAGCCCTTAGTTTCTGAAAACACAGTTATAGTATCACCAGATTTGGGAGGAGTTACTAGAGCTAGAAATTTTGCTAATATATTGGATCTTCCAATTGCGATTATTGAAAAAAGAAGACCAAAGGCAAATGAATCTGAAGTAATGAATGTAATAGGAGATATAGCTGATAAGGATGTTATTTTAGTAGATGATATAATTGATACAGCAGGTACTATATGTAAAGCAGCCTCAGTTCTTAAAAACTTTGGTGCAAAAAAGGTTTATGGCTGTGCTACTCATGGAGTTTTATCAGGGCCGGCTATTGAAAGAATTTCTGACTCAGCTTTAGAGAAGTTTATTATAACTGATACTATTCAATTACCTGAAAGTTGCAGAATAGATAAGATAGAAATAGTAAGTGTGGCATATATTTTAGCGAAAGCTATACGAAGAATAAATGAAAATGAATCTATTAGTGTTATTTTTGATTAACCAGGAGATGATGATTTGTATGTTGTAGTAGGGTTAGGAAATCCTGGTAAGGATTATACTAAGACAAGACATAATATAGGATTTAACGTAGTGGACTTGATTGCAAAAAGAAATAATATTAATTTAAATAAAATCAAGTTCCAATCAGTTTATGGTGAAGGAATTATAGGTGGAGAAAAAATTCTTTTAATGAAACCTCAAACATTTATGAATAATAGTGGAATTTCCCTAAGAGATGTATACCAATATTACAAGATTCCTATAGAAAATATAATAGTAGTAGTAGATGATATAGATATTGACTTTAGCACAGTTCGAATAAGAGCTAAAGGAAGTGCAGGTTCACACAATGGACTAAAGTCTATTATTAATTATTTGGGAAATGAAAACTTTCCAAGAGTCAAAGTTGGGATTGGGAAAAAGTATGAAAATCAAGATCTGGCTAGTTTTGTACTAAGTAGATTTAGTCCAGATGAACAAGAAGACATAAATATTTCACTTGTAACTGCAGCTGAAGCAGTGGAATCTATAATAAAAGATGGAATTAATCAGGCAATGAATAAATATAATATAAGAACAAACCAAGCCCAGGACTAAAACTGGGCTTAAGACTTTTGTTAAGGAGCAATTTATATGGAAAACTATTTAGTAGATCCACTAAAAAACTTAAATTCCTATAAGAATCTGTTAAAAGATATCAAAGACAGGGTTTCACCTATTTCTACCTATGGAATCATAGATGAAAGCTTAGGTCATTTTGCCTATGCTTTAAAAACCCATACACAAAAGCAAATACTCCTAATAACCTATGATGAAGTTAGGGCAAGAAGACTCTATGAAGATATGAAAAATTTGGGAAATAAGGATGTTATGTATTTTCCTAAACGTGAAGTCTTATTTTATGATATAGATGCTTTTTCTTATGAGCGGTCTAATCAAAGATTAAATGTAATATCTAATTTAATGGAAAACAAGAATTTAACCGTAATCGCTTCCTTAGAATCTTTGTTAGATAAAATTCTAAAGGAAGAAATTTTCCAAAAGCATACACAATTCATTAATTTAGATAGCCTTATAGATTTAGAAAAATTAATCCTTAGTTTTATAGAACTAGGTTATGAAAGAGTATCCATGATAGAAGGCATAGGGCAGTTTAGTGTTAGAGGAGGCATAATAGACTTTTTCCCTCCTAATAATGAAAATCCCTATAGAATTGAACTCTTTGATGAAGCTATTGACTCAATTAGAGTATTTGATTTATTAACACAAAGAACTTTGGAAAATATTAATAATGTATTTATACCCCCAGTAAAAGAAATTTTAATTGACTCAGTATTCAATGAAGAATTGATAGCTAATTTTGAAAAGGAATTTAAAGGGGCACTTTCAAATAAAAAATCTGGAGTTAATGAAGAAAAATTCTATAAATATTTAGAATTACTTAAAGAAAGCATATATATGTCTAATAGAGATATGATAATTCCTTATATACCTGATGAATACTTGACATCTATTTTTGATTTTTTTCAAGAAGATGCTTTAATAATATTAGATGAGCCTAAGAGAATTGAAGATAGAGGGAAAAATATAAAATCTGATTTTATCTTAAAATTCACAGACTTACTAGAAGTTGGTGAAGTGCTGCCATCTCACAGCAATATTATTTACGATTACAAAGATATCATTCCCAAAATTAGTGAAAAAATAGTATTAACTAATAGTGGATTTCTAAAAGGAGACAGCCTATTCAATCCAAAATCAATACACAATTTCTCAGTTAAGTCCATGACTAACTATCATAATAAAATGGAATTATTAAAAGAGGATTTAAATCATTATAAATATAGAGGCTATAAAATAATTATTCTCTCAGGTACAGAAGAAAGAGGTATTAGACTAAAAAACACCTTAGAAGAAATAGATGTAGTAAGCAATTACTATAAAACTGTAGAAGGCGAGATAAAGTCTAGCCAAGTTATTATAACCCCTGGTAGTATTACAGGGGGATTTGAGTATCCAAATTTAAAGTTTATCCTCTTAAGTGACAATGAAATTTTTGGAGCCTCCAAGAAGAAATCTAAAAGAAGTAAAAAAAGATCTAAAAGTGAAACTATAAATATTTCTGACCTAAAACCAGGAAATTATGTAGTCCATGAAACACATGGTATTGGACAATATGAAGGTATAGTGCAGCTTAACATACAGGGAATAATAAAGGATTATTTAACAATTAGATATAAAGGAAAGGACAAACTATATTTACCTGTGGACCAAATGAATTTAATACAAAAATATATAGGCTCAGATGCTTTGAAGCCTAAAATAAATAAGCTAAGTAGTGGAGACTGGTCTAAAACCAAGGCAAAAACTCAAAAAGCTGTAGAATCCATGGCTCAAGACTTATTAGATCTTTATGCAAAAAGGGAAAACCTTAAGGGTTATGCTTATGGAGAGGACACCTTATGGCAAAGGCAATTTGAAGACCTGTTTCCTTATGAAGAAACAGAAGGGCAACTTAATTCTGCTTATGAAATTAAAAAGGATATGGAAAAACCTAAACCTATGGATAGACTCTTGTGTGGAGATGTGGGTTACGGTAAGACTGAAGTTGCACTTCGTGCAGCCTTTAAGGCAGTAATGGAAAGCAAGCAAGTGGCCATTTTAGTACCAACTACAATTTTAGCTCAACAACATTACAATACACTTGTGGAAAGATTTAGCGAATTTCCTATAAAGATTGCAATGTTAAGTAGATTTAGAAGTCCTAAATTACAGAAGCTGGAGATAGAAAATCTGAGAACTGGAAATGTAGATATTGTTGTAGGAACCCATAGATTATTAAGTAAGGATGTTGTTTTCAAAGACCTAGGCCTGTTAATAGTTGATGAGGAACAAAGATTCGGTGTAAAACACAAAGAAATATTAAAACAATTAAAAACAAATGTGGATGTTTTAACCTTAACTGCCACACCAATACCAAGAACACTCCATATGAGTCTTATAGGCATTAGGGACATGAGTGTCATAGAAGAACCACCTGAAGAAAGATATCCTATTCAAACTTATGTAGTTGAGTGGAATGAGCAAATGATAAGAGATGCCATATTAAAAGAAATTGGCCGTGGAGGACAGGTTTATTTTCTATATAATAGGGTAGATACTATTGATAAAATCACAAGTAAATTAAGAGAGCTAGTACCAGAGGCTACATTTGCAATCGGACATGGACAAATGCCAGAAAAACAATTAGAAAATGTAATGGTTGACTTTTTAGATAAGGAGTCAGACGTTTTAGTTTGTACCACTATTATTGAAACTGGACTTGATATTCCAAATGTAAATACCATTATTATTTTTGATGC
>CAYZDC010000032.1:0-15640 GCA_964477045.1 uncultured Tissierellaceae bacterium
ATTTATTAAAAGTTGTGTATAAGTAAATTAGAGAATCTATAGATTGTGGATAAAAATATGTCAACACAAATTCTTCTATGCTATGATTATAGGTGTAATATAATTTCTAATCTGATATAATGATATAATAGGTTTAATAATAAAAATGAAGGTGAAATGTATGTATCAAGCACTTTATAGAAAATATAGGCCACAAACATTCGATGAAGTATTAGGCCAAGACCATATTACTACTACCCTTAAGCACCAAATAGAAAAGGGTAATATTGGCCATGCCTATCTTTTTTCAGGTACTAGAGGCACTGGAAAGACATCATCAGCAAAGATTTTTTCAAGAGCAGTAAATTGCCTAGATTTAAAAAACGGAAATCCTTGTAATCAATGTGATATTTGCAAAGGCATTTTAGATGAAAGCATAATGGATGTAATTGAAATGGATGCAGCTAGTAATAACAGTGTTGATGACATAAGGGATTTAAGAGACAAGGTAATCTATCCTCCTTCAAGAACCAAGTATAAGGTATATATAATAGATGAGGTTCATATGTTGTCTAAAGGAGCTTTTAATGCACTTTTAAAAACCTTAGAAGAACCACCAAAGCATTTGATATTTATACTTGCAACCACAGAACCAGAAAGATTACCACAAACCATATTATCCAGGTGCCAAAGATTTGATTTCAAAAGAATAACTAATGATCATATTGTACAAAATATGAAAAAAATAACCCAGTCTTTAAATGTAGAAGTAGATGAAAAGGTATTAAGACTAATTGCTAGAAACTCTGATGGAGCCATGCGAGATGCTCAAAGTTTGCTAGATCAATGTATTTCTTTTAATGAAGAAAAAATTACTTATGAAGATGCTACTAATATATTAGGAATTACTAATGAAGACTTACTGTTTCATATGGTAGATGACATATTAGAAAAAAGCTTGGAAAAAACCTTAGGAACAATAGATGATATAATTCAAAATGGCAAAGATATTCACCAGTTTATAAAAGACTTAATATATCACTTTAGAAATTTAATGGTAGTAAAGACTTCTAATAAACCTGAGGAGATAATGGAAAGTGAAGACATAGAAGCTCTTTTAGTACAAAGCAAAAAGATGAAATTAGAATATATTTTATCTGCTTTACAAATACTAACCACAGCTGATGCCAGTGCTAAATGGTCTACGCAACCTAGGATTATTTTAGAAGTGGCAATGATAAAGCTTGTAAAATTAGAAGAAGAACTATCACTGGAAGAGCGTATCAAACGCTTAGAAATGGGTATAAGGAATGAAGTCCAGAACCCTGTGAAACAAAAAGTAGTTGAAAGAAAAGTTTTAGTAACAGAGACCACATCAGTAAAAAAAGAAGAAGAAATAAAAGAAGAAGAACAGCCTGCTAAAGCAGAAACTATTGTAGATGATGGTAGTAAACTTACACTGGACACTATTAACAATCAATGGTCAGCAGTAATGCAAACCATAAAGACTAAAAAAATTAATATATATGCATTGCTGTTAGAAGGAGAAGTAGTATCCTTTGAAAACAACTTACTTACAATAGGATATAAAGAAGGCTTTGGTTTCCATAAAGAAGCTATAAGTAGTCCTAATAATAAAGCTTTTGTAGAAGAAATTATAGGAGCACATTTTAATAAACCTATTGTTATGAGTTTTATAAGTGGTAATAAAACTACTAAATCCAATCCAAGTAAAGATAATACCAAAGATCAAGCAATTAATGAGATTATAGATTTGTTTGGAGAAGATGTAGTAGAAATAATATAATAAATATAAAATTAGGAAGGAGAATTATAATGGGCAAAGGTGGATTCCCAGGAATGGGTGGAGGCAATATGAACAATATGATGAAGCAAATGCAAAAGATGCAAAAGCAAATGGAAAACTTGCAAGCAGAGCTTGATGTTAAAGAAGTGGAAGCAAGTTCTGGTGGAGGAGCAGTATCTGTAACAGTAAATGGTAAAAAAGAAGTTTTAAATATAGTTATAGAAGAGTCAGTAGTTGACCCGGAAGATATAGAAATGTTACAAGACTTAGTAATGGCAGCAGTAAATGAAGCTATGAGAAAAGCTGAAGATATGATGACAGAAGGAATGAAAAAAGTCACTGGTGGATTGAATATTCCAGGATTCTAGGAGGCAAAAATGAATTATTATGCAACGCCAATAGCAAATCTAATAGACCAATTTTCAAGACTTCCTGGAATAGGAAGAAAAACAGCCCAACGACTAGCATTTTTTGTACTAGAAATGGAAGACATAGATGCGGAAAAGCTTTCAAATGCAATATTAGATGCAAAGGAAAAAATTGGATTTTGCAGCATATGCTGCAATCTAACCGAGCAAGATCCTTGTAACCTATGCAGTGACACAAGAAGAGATAGATCTATAATCTGTGTAGTGGAAGGTCCAAAAGATGTAATAGCAATGGAAAGATCCAGAGAGTACAAAGGGGACTACCATGTATTACATGGAGTAATTTCTCCAATGGATAACATTGGGCCAAAAGACATAAAAGTAATAGAGCTCTTAAATAGATTGGCAGATGGCCTTGTAAAGGAAATAATCCTAGCAACAAATCCAACTGTAGAAGGAGAAGCAACTGCCTTCTATCTATCTAAGTTGATTAAACCACTAGGAGTCAAAGTAACCAGAATAGCTCACGGAATACCAGTAGGTGGGGATTTAGAATACTTTGATGAAGTGACCCTAACAAAAGCAATTGAAAATAGAAGAGAATTATAAAATAAAAAAAGAGCAAGTATAGGGGAAATTCTATATTTGCTCTTTTTATTCAAGCTTCTCAGCACAATGTAGGGAACTGTACAATGTAGAGAACTGTGCAATGTAGGGAACTGTGCCCCCACAGTTCCGAAACCCCTAATTACGTTACAGAAAAAATGATGGTTTATAAACCTTCTTTCATCATATATTTATGACTTTGCAAACCAATAAACTTTTGTTCCAGAAGCTTGTATGTAAGAGTTTTTAGGAACTTTTATCGAGGTTTTAAGAATATTATATAAATCAGCTGCTGACCCACCCAAACTACCTAGTGAAAAAGTAAATAATATAGAGTTAGTCATTACAAATTTAACGGGCATAAATATCCATATAACCAATGGAATAAGTCCTAAAATAACAGCAGGAACTATAGCCATAAAAATATATCTATTTCTAGTCATAGGACTTAATGGGTAACAAGTTATGCCATATATGGAATAGTAATAATTAACAGTGCTGCCTCTTGGACAACTCAAACCATGTATTAATTCATGTACTGCCATAAATAGAAAAGCAAGAGCTAGACCGATTAAATAACCAATACGCTTCATTCGTAACCCTTCAAAATAATTAAGTTTGAATTTAAGTAGTACAATACCTAATATAAGAATTGCTATTCCTATAATATAAATATACCATGAATTTTCATCCCCTAAAAACACCTTAGCATCCTTTGGTATCTCAGGCTTAGGGAAACCTTTATCTTTGGTTAACTTACCTTTCCAAACTAATTTCATATAATTACACCTCGCTTTATTTATTACCTTTGAGTTTTACTAATTTTTATTGTGACACATTAGAAAATTTCAATATCTACACTTTTCCCACTAATGTTCATTAACAATATATTACCATACTACTGATTAAAGTCTATTATAAATAGGTACATTATTTACCTATTCTAAAGGAAAGAATCACTAAATTACAATTTTCGTGAGATATTGAATTGAGACAAGAGAACTATCAAAATTTAGTTGTGAAGTTTTCTATAAATTGATAACATATGCTTAACAAGATAAATTTAATATATAATCACAGAATTATATACAGTGAATATAAATTGGATTTTTAATAATAAAGGAGGAAGTCATGAAGAAAATGAAAAAGAGTATAATAATCTTATTGGTAATTATTCTTGTATATTCTATTCTATCTTCTAATCCTCTTGTTAGAATAATGGCTTTATCCGAAGGAATAACAAATATAGATTCCATAAAGTCTTCTCCTCCAGGTTGGGGTAGAGTCCATTTTATAGTTTTGGGGAAGGATTCTGAAGGAAGAGAGAAAGGGATTTGGGTAAGAAGCAAAAAAATATTTTCTTCACAGATGTAGTTTATTCCGAGTATTTAGACAATGGAATTACAGAAGATGATGTATTTCTGATATTGAAAGAAAGCAATGCTCCTGAAAACCTTTCAAATCTCAATTTATTGTTTGCACCAGGTGAAAGTCAATCTAAGTATAATAAAGAAGATACAATATTTTGGGTAGCTCTTAATGAGGAGCGAGATTTTAACAAAGAATATGTAGTAATTGATTTTTATTCTGGTGAAGTTTTAGAAGTTGCAGAATAGTATGGATCAGTTTTTCTATAAGTTATACTTAACAAGGGGCCAGCTAAGCTAGCCACTACGAATTAGTGATACCAATGGGTAGGAGATTACCTTTGGTAGCTCGCATCTTACATTTGTTTAGGAGATCTTAAAATGGTAAAATTAATTAAAAAGATAAGAAATAATAAAATAATTACAGGACTATTATCCTTTCTAGGAATTGCTTTATCTATAAATAGCCGCATATAATAAGGTGCATAAGATTACTAAGGAGTGGGATATTATGAGGGGAAAAGAATTTCACAGAACATTATTTGTTATTTTTTTAGGAATGATTAGTATATATCTATTCGCTGTATTAGATATACAATTAAAAGAAAGCGCACAAAAAATCGAAATGCAAAAGTATAATATTTATAGAATATTAGAAGCTTTAATTTTAATTTTTTTCGGAGCGTTAGTAGAATATAAAAAGGTGCTTCTTATATTCAAAAATGGATTTTCAGTAAATAAATACTGTTTGATTACAGCTATAAGCTTAGGAATTTTGTTAATATTGCCATATGATACTATAATGAGATTAGGGATTGGACACCCTGGCTCTATAAAAGGGATTATCTCTTTAAGCCTAACTAGTATAAATATTCGAAGTGTATTAAGCGTATTAACTGGTATATTAATTATTAGGTCTTTAGCTAGTTCTAAAAGTAATAAACAAATATTTAAAGAAGAAGTCGACTAAATTAACCACTAGTTAATTTTATTGAATAAAGATTAACAAACAGTCAATTACCTAATTGAATTAGATTTAGTATAATTAAGATAGTAGATGATTATTGAAAATATAATATGAGGTGATTGATTATGAAAATTAACGATATTATAAAAGAAAAACGACAAGAGTTAAATTTGACACAAGAGAAAATAGCAGAATATTTAGGAGTTTCCACTCCAGCAGTAAATAAATGGGAAAAAGGAGTCTCTTATCCAGACATTACAATATTACCTAGTTTAGCTAGATTGCTAAAGACAGATTTAAATACACTATTATCCTTTAATGAGGATTTATCAAATAGAGAAATAGGAGAATTTGTAAATGAGTTGGCTTCTTCAATTCAAAATAATGGATTTGAAGCTGGATATAAATTGGCAATGGAAAAAATACAAGATTATTCAAACTGCCATAGATTAATCTATAACACTGCTTTGATTCTCGAAGGCTCATTATTAATGTTTGATGTTGATGATAGTGAAAGGTATTACAAAGAAATTGAAAGCTTATATCAACGAGTTCTTAAAAGTGAGGATGTTGAGATAAGAAATCAAGCTTTTTCAAAAATGATTTCAAAATATATAGAACAAGAAGAATATAACAAAGCACAAGAATTAATTGACTCTATACCTAAACAATCTATTGAGAAAACTGGTCTACAAGTAAATCTCTATATAAAACAAGGAAAAAATAATGAAGTATTGGAGCTTTTAGAACAAAATTTGCTTGTTAAAGTTAATGAAATCCAAATAATTTTATTAAAATTAATGGGAGTTAATATGAAGGAAAACAAAATAGAAGAAGCAGAATATATGGCTAATATTTTTGAAGGAACAGCTAAATTATATGACTTATGGGAATATAATTTATACGCAGCCAACTTTGAACTAGCTGTATTAAAAAAAGATGAAGAAGAGAGTATTAGACTGTTAAAATGTATGCTTGAAGCAATGAAGAAAAAATGGGATATTAATAGCTCATTATTATACAAAAATATAAAGACGAAAGAAAACAATATAGGAATAGAGAATCTATTATTATCTTCTTTGATTAAAGAAATAGAAAAAGATGAGAAGTTTGAATTTTTAAGAAGTAATCAAAGATATTTAAAATTAATAAATCAGGGCACAAAGGTATAAAAAAGCAAAGTAGAGATTATTTGTAATTTGGGAGGCAAGAGATGAAAAATGAAAAGAAAAAAGGTATAGTAATAGTATGTTTTTTCCTAATCATAAGTATGGTTTGGCTGTTTGATACAGATAGATACATAAGAGACAATATTAGAACTATTGATAAAGCAGATGGAATTAGTATTGTTACTGAGGACAAATTAGTATCCTATCCATTTGATGACAGATTAATTAAACTTGTATCATATGGTGGTTTTGTAGTTAAAGCAGACAATTTTTTTGTTGGATTATTTGCGCCATATAGTAACAAATTAACCAAAATTGATATGAGTATTAGATATACAAAAAGCGAATCTATACTTGCTACTGCCCATGTTTTTAAGTCTAATAAAAATCCACAGGAATATATTTTATACATGAATAATGTTTATTGGACAACACATTCAAAGCTTATAGATTTATTAGAGTTGATAGAATAACTAGAAGAAAAGAAGAAAATTGCATATGAGAACATCAATTCCATTTTACAGATTGAATAGTAATTCAATATCTCCCCTTATCTTTTTCAGTAGGTTCATTTAAAACTTCAGATTCGGATAATGCATCTTCATTTTCTGCTATATCGGTCACTTTTTCTACTACTTTTTCATAGTTTACCCAACTAAAGCAATATGCAACCATTTTATATTTTTGATAGATAGTTAATTAAAATAAGAGAACTATTAAAATTTAGTTGTGAAGTTTTCTATAAATTGATAACATAAGCTCAATAAGATAAATCAATTAATGGTCATATAATTATAGGTAACAAGGGGCCAGCGAAGCTAGCCGCTACGAATTAGTGATACCAATGGGTAGGGAGATTACCTTTGGTAGCTCGCATCTTACATCTGCTTAGGAGGCTTTAAAATGGTAAAATTAATTAGAAAGGTAAGGAATAATAAAATAATTACATTAGTATTATCCTTTCTAGGAATTGCTTTACCTTTAATTATGTTTGGAGAAGAATCTTTTTTTAGATTTAGAATTACATATCCTAGATTTATACAAAATATTAATGAATTTATTTATTCTTTTTTTTCTGGTGAATTAATATCAATTTTTAGAATCTTATTAATAATTATGATTTTATCCTTGATATTTATAAAAAACAAGATAATAAAGGCCATAATTGTATTTGTAACATTATTTCCATTTTTAGAAGCATTATGGTTTGGATATCATGTGAATGAATGGAGCTTACCCAAATATATTATAGTGATATTAAAAGAACTATTTTTCCTTAATTGAGTTATATAATAATCAATTTATCTTAGAAAGGCGGCGTTGGCTTTGATTGAGCTTATATTAATGGTATCCATTGGATTGTTGTTTTTATTTTTAGGATGGCTTATATGGAAAAAAGAGCAAATTACCTTGATTCATAGCTATCATTATACAAAGGTTTCAGAAGAAGATAAAACAAATTATACTGAAGAAATGGGCAAGTCAATGATTTACATAGGAATAGGATCACTTTTAGCAGGAATTATTGATTTTATTACTAAAACCGGGTACGGATGGTTGTTTTTTACTATGTTTTTTATCTTAGGTTCTATAAAAATGTTTAAAGCTCAAAAAAGATATAATGGTGGAATTTTTTAGAGTCAGGATAGGAGGAATTTTATGAGCAAAAAGATTATTATACTTGTAATAATTATATTAATAATAGTGTCAGCAGTATTGTATTTTAGACCCATAGAAGTTAGTAAATTAATAGAGCCCTTAAATAGTACAAACTTACCTAGGAAAGTTGAAACGGCCATATTTTTTTCTGCGGCCTCTGATAAGGAATTAGATGTGACTAGCCAAGAATCCTTAGAAGAATTTCTTGCTTTAATAGGAAATATTAAAGTAAGAAAAAATATAATAAAGCCTGAATTTTATACACCAGTAATTAAGGAAACCTACAGATTGACATTTTTTAGAGAAGATAATAAGTACCACTATATTAATATATGGAATAGCAAATATATGCAAATAAATAACACCCTATATAAGATAATAGGAAAACCTAATTTATCAAGAATATACGATATAATAATTCTTGACCAAGAAGAAGGAACTTTAAATGAATTTTACTATGATTTAATCCAAAAAGAATAATAATTTTTTAGAGGTGGTTTATTTTGATATATAAAGTTAGAAAAGCAGTAAAAAGTGATTCATTAGATTTAGCCAACATTATTGTTGAAAGCTGGAAATCTGCTTATAGTGAAATTATACCTAAAGATGAAATAGCTAAGTTTTTAGACAAGGAAAGAAGGCAAAGACAATTTGAAAGATTTATTGAAGATGAAGAAATTATTCTAATTGGATCTGTAAATGAAATTGCTTGTGGCTTGGTATTTGCTAACAAAGATAATGACCAAGGGCTAGAAGATTGTGGTTCTATTTATTCTATATATTTGCTAGAGGAATATTGGGGCAAAGGTTTATCCGCAAAATTAATGGACTCCGCTCTAAATATACTTAAAGACCAGGGTTGCAAAAAAGTTTCACTATGGGTATATGAAGATAATACTAGAGCAAGAAAATTTTATGAAAAATGTGGCTTTATATATGATGGCAATAAAAAATATAGTCATTTTTCAAATAAACCAATTGAGTTAAGATATATAAAGCAAATATAAACGCTTGGGAAGTAAAAGTGTATAAGGAGATTTTTATTATGGAATATAAAATTAAAGAATTATCATTACAAGATTTAGATGTATTGATAAATAAATATATAATTTATTATAATGGTGAAGGTGGAAAATGGACATATGATTCAGCCAAAAGAAGTCTTGAGCAAACTTTCTTAACACCATATTTTTATGGTATTGGAATGTATGACGGATCAGATCTTTTAGGAATTACAATGGGATGTTTTAAGCAATATGATGATATTCTTCTTTACTATTTAGATGAAATACTGCTATTCAAAGAATATCAAAACAAAGGATTAGGAACTAAATTATTTCAAGAACTGGAGTTGTTAGTAAAGGAACATGGTGCAGAAAGGATAAATTTATCTACAACATATGAAGAAAATCATCAAAGGTTTTATACAAGACTTGGATTTAAAAAGTCTGATTTTCTTGTTACTATGGTTAAAAAAATTTAAAATTATTTCTTTTACTTAGTACTGGGCATCATAAAATAAGAAAATTGCGTAAGGATTCAAGTAAAGAAAACAACTGGCCAGAAAAAGAGGCTCATACGATTAAATGAGATCAATAGGTAAGCCATACCTTTGGTTGCCCGGTTGTTACACGTATTTGCATAGTAACAATAAATAGATTTATGTTTAGCAAAGGTTGCTAATATAATAGATTGGAGGTAGGCATGAGGAAAGAAATAAAAGTGTTATATTCAGATAGTACAAATATGATTAATATGTCTAAAGAAAGATTTATTAACTTATTTTTAATTAATATTATAATAAATAATAAAAAAATTGCACTTGTGTTTGATACAGGTGCATCAATTACTGCAATTAGTGAATCAGTATCGGATAGTATTGGAGCAGTACCCTTAAATGATCCAGTAACAGTTGGAGGAAATACTGGAAGGACAGAATTAGTTTATAAGAGCATAATTCCTGATTTTAAAATTGAGAATAACACTATTAAAAATTTAAATGTGATTGTTGTACCAGATAAAAAATTAGACTTTGGTTATGATGAAGAAGGTAATAGTCTAAGAGTAAATGGTTTTCTTGGTTGGGATGTAATTAAAAAATTTAAATGGATTATTGATACTCAGAGTCGAACTTATACAATTGAAAAACCTGAAATAACTGAGAATAAAAAATTGTTATATTGGGATAACATGCCAATTATTAATGTCCAATACAAAAATAATAATATGTATTTTGGATTTGATAGTGGAAACACTGAGAGCATGTTTAGTAAGGAATTTATTCCATTTTTAAAGACTAAACAACAAAAAATAGATAAGATAGCTGGTGCTGGTGGGGTTATGGAAGAAGATGTTTTCTTAGTTAATAGTATAAACCTGAAAATTAGCAATAAAAACATAGAACTGAAGAATATTTCTGTTCTTAAACGAGATGCTTTCCCAACTACGGATTTTAAAGTAATGGGACTTTTAGCCGCAGATATTATGAAGAAACATAAATGCATAATTGATTTTATAAATCATGATTTTCAACTTATTTAAACAAGCCTTCAGTTTGTTAATCCATTATAATGGGTATAAATAACTGATAGGATAAAGAAGGAAAACTTACTGGTTCAAAGATTATAGTAGATAGTGAAACTGGTGTTAATTATCTTTTTACTTGGGATGGTTATGCAGGAGGCTTAAGGGTTTTATTAGATAAGGAAGCCAAGCAATATTAACTTCCGTATATAGGTAAAACATAAGGAGATGATAACCTTGGATCTAAAAGAAATGGAAAATGATGTTAGGCAAGTTACATTAGAATTGTTAAATGCTGCTGGTTTAAAACCTGGAGATGCTGTAGTTATTGGAGGTAGTTCTAGTGAAATTATTGGAAAGCACTTAGGTACAGAAACCAATATAGAAGTATCTAGAATTGTAATAAAAACCATAGTAGATATACTAAAAGAAAACAATATATATCCAGTAATACAAGCATGTGAGCATATTAATAGGGCTTTGGTTGTAGAATCAGGATATGCAATTAAGCATAATTTAGATCCAGTAAATGTTATACCTGTAGAAGAGGCTGGAGGAGGATTTGCTACAGCTGCTATGGAAATACTAGATAACCCAGTAGTAGTAGAACATGTAAAAGTAAAGGCCGGTATTGACATTGGAGATGTATTTATAGGAATGCATTTAAAAGATGTAGGAGTAGTAGTTAGATCGGATATTATAAATATTGGGGAAGCTCACCTAAGCATGATTAGAACTAGACCTAAACTAATAGGTGGAGAACGGGCTAAATACAAATAAATATAAAGAGAAAAAGGCCTCTAAGTTAGTTTTACTTTACTAACTTAGAGGCCTTTCATACATAAATTATTTAGTAGATCTGATTACTTAACTCTCTCTACCTTATATCCCATATTTATTAAATTATCTAATATTGTACCTTCAACTACAAAATGAGCTGCTCCAACTACTACAAAGTATGTTTTTCCTTCTTCTCCTTGGAGTAAATCAGCAATAACTTTTGCCATATTTTTATCTCTTTCTCCAATAAGTTGACCACCTAAGATTTCAGCTCCATCCGATTCTAAAAATAATTTAGCTAATTTCTCAGCATTTCCATCTTTAATTGACTGGAACATCCCTTCTATTAATTGTTCTTGCTCTTTGAGCATTTCTTCCATTTCAGCATCAAAGTTTTCTTCTGAAAACTCTTCATCTTCATTTTTCTGGAGTTCTACAATATTACCTTCACTATCAAAGTTTTCTAAAACTTCTTTTAAGGCTTGCACTTGTTCATCTTCTGACAAATCAGCCCCTAAATCCCCAAAAAGTTCTCCACCAAAAATTAATTCCAGTTGGCTTTCAATAGATTCTAATTCTCCGATTTTTTTATTTAAAGTTTTAGCTTTATCTAAGAAATAAAAATCTATACCTAGTTTTGGTCCTTCAATTAATAATTTCATAAATTCATTTTCTGATAGCTCTTCCATAGCTTCTTCAAGAGTCTGTTCAAATGCTTCTTCATCTTCAATTGATAGGTCTTCAAAAGATTTTTCAATGATTATTTCATTTAATTTTTGTTCTACTCCCTGAATGTTAAAGTACACAAAATCTTCTTCTGGTATATTATGTTTATTCATTATTGTCTTTATTTTAGAATAAAGATCTTCATCTATTACTGATTCCAAAGTAGTGCCATCTTGGAACTTAGAAGACGTTTCAAATTCTTGCTCTAATTCTGAAAACTTTTCCATCATGATTCTCATTAATTCTTCTTCATTTGTAATATCTACTTCTACATATAATGCATCTGAATCAGAAAAATTCTGCAATATATTATTATTAAGTGGATATAAATCCGGTTTACCATAATGGATTGACCCTAACATATAAACTGTATTTCCATTATTTTCTACCTTCCACATTAATCCCTTTGAATCTAAGTCATTTTCACTATAAATATAATCTACTGCTCTTTTTACAAATAATATAGCTTCTTCTACACTAGTATTTCTTTGTAAAAACAAGTCTTTTCCATTGCCTGCTGCAATTCCTATGTGATTTAAGTACATTATAGGGTCTTTACCTAAATTTTCTTCATTTTCATAAAGAATTAAAACATTGTATACCTGTCTTAAAAAATCTCCACGGGTGTTTGAATTATGGACTTCAGCTAAAAAACCAGGCTTTTCACTAGTTTCTAAATTAAGACTATCTAATTTTTCTTTAAATTTAATTAATAGATTTTCCTTAAACTCATCATCTAATAATCCTCTTAAATCACCTGTATAAAGGTCCTCAACGTTATAAAGCCCGTATCTATCACTATCTACTAATTCGTTTAATGCCCAAGAGCTAGCATTTCTCACAGGGACAGAAAAGTTTCCACCCATTATATCAGGTTGAATCTCTGGTAATGATTCTTGTGCAAATACTATAGTATTTGATAAAATCAATACAAAAGCCAATACTATAGATAAAATATTACTTCTTTTAAACATATAAATCCTCCTTATTTTTGCATGAGTATATTGTACCATAGATAGTTAGAAGAATAAAATTCAACTCCAGAAATTTTCCTTGTTTTTATGGGCTATGTGAATGATTTTAGGTTTTTTACTATTTGTGTTTAAGAGGGATTTCTAGGGTATGATTATAATGAATATAGAATTCAAAGGTGGGATTAAAATATGACTTATCATAGTTCGCCAAATATTTATGTTGATTTTATACACTTAAAAGTAGAAGATATTACTAGAGCCCTAGAATTTTATGGAGATATAATGGGATTTAGAATATTAGAAAGAACAGAAGGCATGGCTATACTAACTGCAGATGGTATAAATCCAATAATCACACTAGAGCAGCCAAAAGAAGTAATACCAAAAATTCCAAGAAGGACAGGTCTTTATCATTTTGCTATTTTATTACCAGAAGAAAAGGATTTAGGTATATTCTTAAAGCATATTAGGAGTAAAGAATATCCTATAAGAGGTGGAGCAAATCATGGAGTAAGTATGGCTGCATATTTAGAAGACCCAGATGATAACGGTATAGAAATTTATGTAGATACACATTCATCTTCATGGAATTGGAAAGAAGAAAACATTGAAATGACAAATAAGCCTTTGGATTATAATCAACTTATACTTGATGCAGGTGGGGCTGAATGGGCAGGAATACCAGTAAATACTATTATAGGCCATATACACCTTCATGTTGCAGACTTAAAGGAAGCTAAAAAATTCTATGTAGATGGGCTAGGCTTTGACTTGGTCATGGAAATGGGGGATTCTGCTTTGTTTTTGTCCTCTGGAGGATATCATCACCATGTAGGTCTAAATACTTGGAATGGAAAGGGTGCAAAGCCACTTCCAGACAATTCAGTAGGCATGAAGTATTTCAGTATAATGTTTCCGGATAATCAGGAGAGGTTAAATACAATTCACAGATTAAAGACTTTAGGATATACTACTTTTGAAAAAGGGGATAAAATATTTATAAAAGATCCATCTCTAAATTTAATACAATTAAAATGATCAAAGGGGTCAGACCCCTTTGATCATTTTTAAGTTAAATGAACTTTTTATAGGTTATAATACTCTTATAGGTAGAAGGGGTGAAAAAGTGGAAGAAAAGCTATTAATTAAACAAGCAAAAGCTGGAAATAAAGAGTCTCTTTTGAAGTTAGTAATGGCTCAAGAGAGGGACTATTATAAATTAGCATATGTATATATGAAAAATCCTGATGACAGCATGGATATGATGCAGGATATGATAGTAATATTATATGAAAATATTTCACAACTAAAAAAATATAGTGCCTTTTATAGTTGGAGCAAAACCATATTAGTAAACCTTTGTAAAAAGAGATTAAAAGAAAAAGCCAAATTAGTTTCTTTAGAAAACATTAAAGAACAATCAATTGATCATGTATATGAAAGTTCTGAAGACTCTCTTGTACTTGAAAAGTATTTATCAAAACTTAATGAAAATCACAGAGAAGTAATAAAACTAAGATATTATTTAGATCTAGATTATAGGTCAATTTCAGAGATTTTAAACATTCCACTTGGAACTGTAAAGTCTAGACTAAATATAGGGATGAAGAATCTCAAGGAAGCTTTAGGAGGTGAGGTCCTTGAATAATATAGATGAACTATTAAATGATGAAAAAAGAAAATTGGACAATTTAAAAGTTCCAACAACTATGGAAGATAGGTTAAGAAGTAGTTTAGATAATACGCCAACTAAAAAGAAGAAAAGCATTAGAGCTAGAGTTGCAGCCCTTATTATTGTAGTATTACTTTTCAGCTATAATGTAGATACTTTAGCCTACTATGGTAAGCAATTAATTGGATATGAGAATATTATGGATGGAACTCTAAGTGAATTAAGCCAATTAGGAAAGGGACAAATAGTAGATAAGACATATGCCTTTAAAAACGGAGCTAAAGTTACCTTAGATGCCATAATGCTAGATGATAACAATTTAATAGTATTCTATTCTATATATGACCCCAAAGGAGATGTGGAGAATTTAAATACTGTAATTCCAAGTGTTCTGGGACTTTGTGGAAAAAGATATTACGGTGGAGGCCATGGGATTATAGATGATTCTAATCAGCAGATGAATTGGATAGTGGAGTATGAAAGTCCAAGGTTCTATGAAAGAAGGTTGAAGTTACAATTTTCCTTAGATGGAGAGCAAGGAGAAATAAAGTTTAAACTAGATAGAAATAAAGCTATGGGTCATAGCATTAAACTAAGTATAGACAAAAAAATAGAGCTAGATGGAAGAAATATTACTATTAAATCCTTAATGGCATCACCAACATCTACAGTAATTAAAGGTCAAATACAAAATATTGTAGAATTAGGCATAGATTATATAAAAGAAGAAGGATTTAGACCCTCAAATATTGAAATTCAATTAATTGCTGATGGTGAAGTTATAGAAACCAAAGGAGGAAGTATAGGCACAAGTAATAAAGGTAGTAATTTTGAAACAAGATATGATGCCCTACCAGAAGATACTAAAAAAGTAGAGTTAAAACTTACAGAATTTGGTGCAAATCATAATACAAAAGAGTTAGTACAGATAATAAAAGATGAAAGCAAAGAGTTTAAGATATTAGATAAAGATATTAGAATTGATCGGGTATATGAAGAAAAAGGAAAGACATATATAACCATAACTACAGAAGAGGGCCTTT
>CAYZDC010000033.1:0-15611 GCA_964477045.1 uncultured Tissierellaceae bacterium
GTGGTTAATTGATAATGCTAACAAAGATATGAGAGAAGGAAATGGAAATATTGTATTTATCGATGTTGATGACAATCATATTTTTAGTTTAAATTATAATGTAAGGCTTATAAATGCCATGGAATTCAATATTTTAAGTGTTGAATCTTTCTATGGCTTTTTGTGTGGAGTTATATCTATGGATTACGATATTGAGAAAGTATATGTGGATGGGATTTACAAAATTATGACATTAAAAATAAGTGATATAGAAAAAATATTAGAAATGTTAACTAAAATAAATGAAAAGTATCATACTGATTTCTATATAAATGTAGATTATGTATTATCTGATATTCCAGATCATTTAAAAGAATTTTGTACTGAAATTTAAAAAAACAATCCTATACTTGATAACAATATAAGGGAGGATTCAATCCTGCCCTTATATATTCCAGTTATATTTTCAGCTAAGCTAATAGAAGGACATTAACATATGGAGGAATTTGTATGTTTCAGAAAGAACGATTGGATAAAATATTATCTAATATGGGGTATGGAAGTAGAAAAGTTGTAAAAAAATATATAAAAGATGGATTGGTTAAAGTCAATGAATCCATAATATTGAATAATGAATATAAAGTAAATCCTTATGAGGAAAGTATATTTTTTAAAGGTGAAGAAATATTATATAGAAAGTATATCTACTTAATGATGAATAAGCCCCATGGAATAGTTTCCTCAACGGATGATCCCATGTCAGAAACTGTTATTGATCTGCTAGATCCTGAATATTTAATTTATAAACCCTTTCCAGTTGGGAGATTAGATAAGGATACAGTAGGATTAATGCTTATCTCAAATGATGGCAAATTAGCACATGAGCTACTATCTCCTAGAAAAGGAATAAGTAAAACTTATTATGCAGAAGTAAATGGATATGTTGAAGAAAAGTATGTTGAGGACTTCAAAAATGGTATAATCTTAGACGATGGTTATAAAACCTTATCTTCAAAATTGGAAATTTTGGAAGCTGATTTATTTTCAAAAGTATTATTGACAATAAAAGAAGGTAAATATCATCAGGTAAAGAGAATGTTTGAAAGTTTATCTATGAAGGTTGTATATTTAAAAAGAATTTCAATGGGAAGCTTGATATTAGATTCTAGTCTGGGCCTAGGAGACTATAGAGAACTAACTGAAGAAGAATTGAAATTACTAAAAAAAAGATAATAAATATGATATAATGGAATTAGTAGGCAACCAAGGTAAATAAAATCGAAATTAGAATGGGTGTATAATTTGAATAGTTTTAGAAAACAAGAAGTATTTGATGTGTTTTTTGATAAAAGATCATCATTAATCGTACAGTTTAAAAGTGGTCTAATTTCTAAAAGACAATTTTTGGAATATAATTTTGACATGGTAAGAAAGATGAATATGAAACCTTTCTTAAGGATAGACAGTTATGAAAAGGGTATGTATAATTATCAATATTATAATGTGTTAGCTAAATATTATAATATGTTAGCAAAAGAAACCATAAATACTAAAAGGCATCAAAGGTATTATTCATATTATTTAAATAAAGGAAATAATTATTATCAAGAAAAAGACAAATCTGCAGTAAGTTTGCTTCGTTTTTTAGAATTTAAAGGAGTAGAAGCTTACTTTATCAATGTTGAATCAAAGTATTTAAATGATAAACTATATGAAGTTGTTTTAGTTGATTATAAAGAGGCTATATTTCACTCTAAGGCTAAATGGTTCTTAGATATATTAAAGACAGAGGGTGTATTTATAGAAGGAAAGAAAATGTCCTTAATAGATGAGTATATAAATGAGCCATATTAAAAAACTAGCAACTTAAGTTGCTAGTTTATTTTGTAATAATATTTAATACTTGTTCCATAGAGGAGTTGTTAGGTATTTTAAAAGTACCAGATTTTAATTTTGTATCAAGCTTTAATTCTTGAGACTTACTAACAAAATCTTTTTTGCTAGCTATTAAGCCATTACTTTCAAGAATATCTCCTATTTTAGAAGGCAAAGAGCCTGGAGGTATGGTAATAACAATGCTAGCCACTTCAACTACTGGTGGAGTATCCTCTACAGTTGGAGTTTCTGGAACAGGATTAGAAGGTTGTTCTGTATCACCCAATGGATCTTCTGGATCTGCTGGATTTACATCAGTGGGTTCTGGATCTTTTTCATTGTTTGATTCATCTGGCTTTTCAATAGTTGGATTTTTCGGACTATCATCTGCATCAGATATTATTGTGTTTTTATGTGGTATATCAGTTGCATCATTTGCAAATAAAATATCCAAACGCCAACCAATAATAAATACCACACTAACTATTATTACCAACATAATAATATAATCAATTGAATCATAAATAGAATCTCTTAACCAATTTAAAAAACTTTTCACATCTTCACCTCGTTAGTCATTACTTCATAGTTGGAATAAATCATATATAGAATATAATATAATTATAACACAAGAAAACAGAAAAGGTGATTAAACATGAAAGAAATAATTATTGATAAAAATGAAAATGAACAAAGATTAGATAGATTTTTAAATAAATACTTAGCCAAAGCTCCAAAGGGTTTTGTTCAGAAAATGATTAGGAAAAAAAATGTAAAGATAAATGGTAAGAAGGCAAGTCCAGAAATAACTATTTTTCAAGGAGATGTAATACAGTTATATTTATCAGATGAGACCATTAATAAATTTATTATTGAGAAAGGACCTATAAAGTCTAAACTGCTTCCAAAAATTATTTATGAAGATGATAATATTATTTTAATAAACAAAGAAATAGGAGTATTATCTCATGGTGCAGGAGATGGGGATGGCTTTGAAGAAAATATAGTAGATAGTATGATAAGCTATTTAATTGAAAAAGGTGATTATGTACCTAGAATAGAAAGAACCTTTACCCCTTCTATATGTAATAGACTAGACAGAAACACTCCAGGTATTGTAATAGGTGCTAAAAATTATGAGAGTTTAAAAGCTCTTAATGAGGCAATTAAAAATTCCCATATTAGAAGATTCTATAAAACTATAGTGAAAGGTGTGGTAAAAGAAGATTTTCTTGCTGAAGGATATCTTACTAAAAATGAAGATAAAAATATTGTTAAAATTTCTCTTGGAGACGTAGAAGGCTCTAAGAAGATAGTAACAGACATACATGTATTAAGTGTTAAGGATGATTATTCTTTGCTGGAAATAGAGCTAATAACAGGTAGAACACATCAAATCAGGGGACACCTTGCTTCATTAGGATATCCTGTTATTGGAGACAGAAAATATGGTAATAAATCTATAAATAAATACTTTAATGATGAGTTCCGATTAGACAATCAATGGTTACATGGATATAAAATCCAATTTAATGGTTTAGATGGTGAACTAGAATATTTAAATGGACAGGAATTTATATCTCAGGCTGACAAAAGTTTGGAATTAATTGAAGAAACTCTTTTTAAAAATTAGTGAGGTGATACTTTGAATAAGAAGATTAAAATTAATGTAATTAGTTTAGGAGAATTTCAAGTTGAGAAAGGAATTTCTTTACTTGAAATATCAAAATTAGTATTTAATAAGGATTATAAAAAATATTTAGGTGCTAGAATAAATAATGAAATATTTAATTTATACAAGGAAATAAATGAAGATGTAGATATACTATTTATTGATAATAGGGATGTGGATGGGTATAGAATATATACTAAAACTATAACGGCAGTATTCTTAATGGCTTGTCAGGAATTATTTCCAAACCTAGGAATTAGAATACAGCATTTCTTAGGGCCAGGCCTTTATAGTGAATTAGAAAAAGGCAATAGTATTAGTTTGTCTCAGGTAAGTATTATAGAAAAAAGGATGAGAGAAATTATAGAAGCAGACTATCCAATAGAAAGAACTATATATAATAGAGCTGATGCTATAGCTTTATTTCAAGAAATAGGCTATGAGGATAAGGTAAGATTATATAATTCCATAGACAGGGAAGAGTTTCACATATATAAAATATCTGAATATGTAGATGCATTTCATGGATATTTAGCACCTTCTACTGGCTATTCTAATGAATTTAAATTAAAATATTATTATCCAGGTGTTATTATATTGTTTCCAAGTAAAAAAAATAATTATGACATGACAGATTTTACTGAGCAAAAAAGATTATCTAAGATATTTAAAGAAGCAAATGAATGGGCCGAAATACTTGATTTGTCCTATGTAAGCTCCTTAAATGAAAAGATTGCAAATAACACTATAGGTGAAATAATAAGAATATCAGAAGCCCTTCATGAAAAGAAAATTGGAAAGATTGCTGATGTTATATGTGAAGATAGTGATATTAATATAATACTTATAGCAGGACCAACTTCTTCTGGTAAGACAACTTTTGCTGACCGACTTTCCATTCAATTAAAAGTAAATGGGAAAAGACCAATAGCTATTTCTATAGATGATTACTTTGTTGATAGGGAGAAATCTCCACTTAATGAAGATGGAAGCTTCAATTTTGAGACAATTAATTCAGTAGATTTAGAACTTTTAAATAGTGATTTAATTAAACTTTTAGAAGGGGAAATTGTAGAATTGCCTAGGTTTAACTTTATTACAGGTAAAAGAGAAATGTCAGGAAATTTCGTTAAAGTAGATAAAGATCATCCAATTATAGTGGAAGGAATACATGGACTTAATCCTCAGTTAACACGAGATATTCCTGAAAAGAACAAGTATAAAATATATATATCAGCCTTAACTCAGTTAAATATTGATGCCCATAACAGAATCCCTACTACTGATACTAGGCTAATAAGAAGAATGGTACGAGATGTCAAACATAGAGGAAATGGTCCTCTTAGAACATTCGAACTTTGGACAGAAGTTAGAAGTGGGGAAGAAAAATATATTTTTCCATTCCAAGAAGAGGCAGACATAATGTTTAATTCTGCTTTAGTTTATGAATTGGCAGTGTTAAAAAAGTATATAGTTCCTCTATTGGAAGAAGTTGATAAAAGTAGTGTCTATTATAGTGAAGCCAAGAAACTAATAAAGTTTTTACAGTATTTCTCAGATATTGAAAATGAAGATGATATTCCACCAAATTCTCTATTGAGAGAATTTATTTAAGATAAGTTATTAAATGGAGGAGCCATGGATAAATTATTAAAC
Source organism: uncultured Tissierellaceae bacterium (assembly GCA_964477045.1). Classification (GTDB taxonomy): domain Bacteria; phylum Bacillota; class Clostridia; order Tissierellales; family Tissierellaceae; genus CAYZDC01. Next base: position 5,183 of record CAYZDC010000033.1, read on the forward strand.
AATATAATAGAAAAAAATAGGTTTCTAGTTAAATCTGGAGAAGTTGCCAGTTATATACCTGCACTAAGTTTGGCTAATCCCAATGACATAGCTATAGTAACTATGGATATGGAAGGGATTATACATACTGGAGGAAATTTTAATACTAAGTTTACAATTCAAAGTATTTCAAAAGTATTAGCTTTAATGGTAGCTCTAATGGAATTAGGAGAAGAAAATGTATTTAAAAAAGTAGGATATAATGGTAGCTCAGAGTCCTTTAATAATATTAGGAATTTAGACTTCCCCAATACTGCTTATCCAACAAATCCTATGATTAATGCAGGGGCTATAGTTGTTACATCTTTAATAAAAGGGTCTAAAGAGGAAAAATTCAACAAGATTTTAGAATTAATTCAACAAATAACAGACAATAATAAAATAGATTATAATTCTCAGGTTTATTTATCGGAAAAAGAAACTGGTGATAGAAATAGAGCTATTGCATATCTTTTAAAAAATAAAAATATGATTCAAGGAGATGTAGACCATATATTAGATGCATATTTTAAGCAATGTTCTATAGAAGTAGATAGTGTTGATTTAGCTAAGATTGGAAGATTTATAGCTAATGGATGTAAGGGCCTTACCAATACTGGCCATATTAATTCAGAAAATATGACCAAATTATTATTAAGTATAATGTCTAATTGTGGAATGTATGACTATAGTGGTGAATATGCAGCTAGAGTAGGTATTCCTTCTAAGTCAGGGGTAGCTGGTGGTCTTATGTCTGCAGTTCCTAGAAAATTAGGAATAGGAGTCTACAATCCAGTATTAGATTTAAATGGAAATCCAATTGTTGGGGTGGGAATAATGGAGGATTTATCCAAGGAATTAGGATTAAATCTCTTTAATTAAAAAATCTAAAAGGTTCTTATGAAAGTTCATAAGAACCTTTTATTAGTTGTAAAGAGAGATAAGATATAATAAAATTAGAATTGAACAATAGGGGATGAAAGTATGAGAAACAATAGCTATTTAATAATAATACTAATATTATCACTAATACTAACAGCCTGTAATAAAAAATTAGTTAATAGTGATAAAGGTCCTACAATAGGTCCTGAAACTGAACCAATGTTAGAAGAACCCTTAGAAATAGTAGAAGTAGATAAAATTCAAGAGAAACTAGATTTTTTGACATTAGATGAAAAGATTGGTCAGTTGTTAATTATTGGCTTTGAAGACTCTATATTAAATGATTATAATATAAAAATGATAGAAGAATACAAAATTGGTGGTTTTATATTGTTCGGCAGAAATATAATTGAGGAAAACCAATTATTAGACTTAGTCAACAATTTGAAAGCTGAGAACAAGCATAACTCAGTACCCTTATTTATATCTATAGATGAGGAAGGTGGTAAAGTAAGTAGACTTCCTAATGCATATAAAAAACTGCCTGAATTAAAATCTATTGGAGATTCAAATGATCCAGACTTATCATATGAATATGGACAAGTATTAGGAAATAGATTGAAACTACTAGGAATAAATTTAAATTTTGCACCAGTTTTAGATATAAATTCCAACCCAAATAATCCGGTAATAGGAAATAGAGCATTTGGAAACACTGAAGACTTAGTAATTGATAATGGTATTCCCCTATTTAAAGGTATAGAATCCACAGGAGTAATTCCTGTAGTAAAGCATTTTCCAGGCCATGGTGATACACTTGTAGATTCACATATAGATTTACCTATTGTATATAAATCTTTAGATGAGTTAGAACAATTAGAATTAAAACCTTTTAAAAGAGCTATTGAAGAAGATGTAGATATGATAATGGTAGCACATATACTATTTCCTAAATTGGATGACCTGCATCCAGCTACTATGTCTAAAAGTATTTTAATGGACTTATTAAGAAGAGATTTAGGTTATAATGGAGTTATTATATCTGACGATATTACTATGGGTGCAATTTTAGAAAATTATTCAATAGAAGTAGCTTCCCTAAATTTTCTAAAAGCTGGAGGAGATCTAGTACTTATATGCCATGGAGAAGATAATCCTATTGCAGTGATCCAGTTTATTAAAGATAGCATCAAAAATGGAGATATCAGGCTTGAGGACATTGATGAAAAAGTATATAGAATTTTGGCTTTGAAAGAAAAATACAATCTAGAAGACAATATTATCCATAGTATAAATTTAGACAATATTAACAAACAAACTGAAGAATTAAGGAAGAAAATTCTTCAATAGGGGGATTATCATGAAAAAGATTATAGGTATAGACTTAGGGGGAACAAGTATTAAGGGCGGATTAATAAACGAAAAAGGGGAAATATTAAAAACAATTGAAACAGACACTGGATCTGGTCTAGGAAGAGCAGAAGTCTTAAATAGAATAAGTAAGGTAATAAGTGAATTATCTATTGAACAAGTAGTTCAAGGTATTGGGTTAGGCACACCTGGATTTATTGATTCCAAAGAGGGGAAAGTATTGTCAATTGGAGGCAATATAGATAATTGGGCAGGAACAGATATAAAGGGAGAATTATCTAAAACTTTTAAGGATATCCCCATATTTGTAGAAAATGATGCAAATGTAGCTGCAATTTGTGAAGCTTGGATTGGAGCAGCTAAAGACTTAAATAGCTTTATTATGATAACCTTAGGAACTGGCTTAGGTGGTGCTATTTATACATCTAAAGAAGGAATATGGCATGGTCATAGATACCAAGGAGCAGAATTAGGACATGTGATACTTTACCCTAAGGGGAGACCTTGTATATGTGGTCAAAATGGTTGTGCTGAAAGATATATATCAGGTAAAGCTGTAGAAGAATTATATAAAGAGCAAACTGGACTAGAAATGCAAGGAAAATATATATTTGAAAACTCCATAGATGATGAAGTTTCAAAGACAATAATAAATGATTTTGCAGAAAATTTAGCCATTTATTTAGTCTCTTTAAAAAACATATTTGACCCAGAAGGGATTATAATTGGAGGAGGAGTAATAAATAGCAAGAACTATTGGTGGAGTAAAACTTTAGATTATTATAAAGAATATTCAAATAATCCAGTAGGTATGCAGATTCTTCCTGCTAAGTATTTAAACCACGCAGGTATGATTGGTGCTGCAAAAGTAGTCTTGGATAAAATAAAATAAAGAAGGTGATTTTATGGTAGAAAGAATAGTCTATTTTGGACCATTTAACAATCATAAAAAAAATGAATTGTTCCATAAATCTATAGAGTATTTAAGAGACAATAAAAGTGATAAATTCTATTATCTTTTACCTAATGGAGAACTTTTGAAATCATATAGGAGAAAATTAATCCATTCTGTAGAAAACACTTTTGAAATAAATGTTCTTACATTTGATGACATAGTAAGCAGGATTGTTAAAAACTCTACAAAAAAAACTATTTCTAATCCTATGAAAAATTTCATTATAAAACATGCTTTAACAACATTAGCTGAAGAAGGCAATATAGATTATTTTAAAAATGTAATTTTCATGGATGGCTTTATTAAATCATGTAATTCTATTATTGGTGAGATCAAAAGATCTTTAGTTTCAGTAGATACTTACCTAGACAAGTGTCCAGAATTAGTAGAATTCAAAGAAATAGGTAAAATATACTGTGAATATGAAAGAATATTAGAAGGATTAAATTTTTCTGATCGAGAAGGAGATTACCTAAGATGTGTAAATCTATTAAAAAATGATACTACTTTTTTAATGGATATAGATTATATTATTATTGATGAGTTTTATGATTTCAGACCAATTGAAATGGCAATATTAAAAGAACTCCTAAAAATGGATATAAATATTTACATAAATATTCCATTTCAAACTAAAAATGGGAATCCGATTATAAATTCAACATTAGAAAAATTAAAAAATCTTGGATTTAAAATAGAGATTATTAGCAAAGAAGATGATAATAGCTTTGAAAAGTTAGCTTCTTTTCTTTTTACAGGTGAGAGAGAAAATTTTGATTATATTAATAATTTACAACTAATAAAGTCTAGTTCCATATACCTAGAAGTAAAAAAGATATTTGAGGAGATAAAAATACATTGCCTTAATGGAATCCAATTACATGATATTGGAATAGTTGTAACAAATAATATGTATTTAGAGCCCTTATATAAAGTGGCAGATGAAGAAGGAATACCTATAACTAAAGCTAAATCCATGCCTTTAATGGATATAGGCTTAGTAAAAGAATTTTTAAATATATTGGAAAATGTTATTATGAATGGAGCTAAAATTAGTGTGGTAAATAGAGTTAAATCAGCTTATTTTCCCATTTTAGAAAAGAGACTAAGTGAGGCCTTAGAATTTCTAGTAAGAAAACAAGACTTCCAAACAATAGATGATTTGAAGAGCATTGTTTTAGAATCCCAAAAGTTTAACTTTCCACTAGAATATTATGAACCCTTTAAAAAATATACTTTAGAATTATTAGAAGAAATGAGCAATATTCCACAAATATCTACTGTGGAAGATTATATAGAGATATTATTAGATTTATTAAAAAAATATGAAATAGACAATAAATTATTAAATAGATATAAGGCTAAGGATGATTTTAAATTATATAGAAAAGATTTAAAAGTTATAGAGGAATTACGTAAAGCAATAAATCATACAGGGGCCTTATCCCATATAAGGGATAGAATAACTTTGGAAGATTATTATATATACCTTAAGGATTATTTAAGTGAGATAGAAATAGTAGAAGAAAATGGGCATTTAATGGGTGTGAAAGTATTTGACCCTGTTAATACCAGAGGTTTTAAAAATAAAGTACTTTTTATAACAGGATTATCTCAAGGAAACTATCCTAATTTAAAATCAGATAATTATCTTTTAAAGGATGAAAATATAACTACTATAAAAAGCTTGAATATTGAGTATAAGGATTATGAGAATAGATTTAGCAATGAAAGTTTAAAATTTGCATCTTCAATATCTGCATGCACTTCCAAACTATACTTTACCTATAGTGGCAATTCAGAAGGTGAAGGCTTAGGTATACCATCTGTATTTTTAGATGAAGTTTTTACCCTTTTAAAAGGAGATAAGATTGAAGAAAAACTTAATACTGAAATAGTTGATTTAGACTATTTAATTAAATCAGATATAAATAAGATAACTAATAACAAAGACTTATCAAATTATTTACTATACAATTATTTTAATGATGAGATTATTCCCCAGGAATATTTTTCTTTACATAATTATATATATAAGAGTAAATTATTGACTATTAATTCAAAACTAAAATCTGAAATAGGCAGATTAACAAATGAATTTGATATTTTTAGAGGTAAATTAAATGATAAAAATATAATTGAAGATATTAGTTCTAAACTGGAGAAAAAGATTTACTCTATAAGTTATTTAGAATCCTATAGCAAATGTCCATTTTTCTTTTTTCTTAACAATTACTTTAAAATAGAAGAGATAGAAAGGGAATTTGAAAAATATAGTCCTATGGATATTGGAAGTATTTATCATAGGTCCTTAAGGTGGTACTACCTAAAATATTACAGTGAAATTAGGGAACGAGTATTAAATGATCTTGAATTTCCTTATGTCAGTTCATTTGAGAATCTTAAGTTGTTTTTAGAGTCTATGTTTTTAGAATATGACTATGACTTAGTCCATAATAAGAACAAAATTATTTTAGAAAGTGTCTATAATAAATTAATTAAATTTATCATAGCAGATATAGATAGATTATCAAATTCTAAAGAAAGATTAATACCTTATGAATTTGAACTTCAATTTGGAAAAGAACAGGAATTTGAAATAAAATCAGATGGTGAAAGTGTTCCTATGGTAGGGATAATTGATAGAATAGATAAATTAGTAGATAAGGATGCATATGTAGTAATGGATTATAAATCTAGTTCATATGGTGTTAGAAATCTGGACCATATGAAATCTGGATTATCACTTCAATTACCTGTATATATTATGTCCAATATTAATAGAGATGTTGTAGCTGGAATATATGGAGTTATTGGAGGACCTAAGTTTGAGGTACCAATAGGTATTTTAGAGAAAAGTAAAGTTATAAGTAAAAGTCATAAAGGTGGTATGAACCAAGAAGAATGGGAAGAGTTTTTAGAGGGTACTGGTAGAAATATAGTGAAGATTGTTAAGGGTATAAAGGCAGGGGATTTCTCAGTAAATCCTTTAGAATGTTCACCCTATTGTATTTACAAAGACATCTGTAGATATGAGAAGACTGTGGAGGTAGAGGGATGAAAGTAAATGAGTCACAACAAATGGCAATTACTACAATTAATAGAAACTTAGCCCTTAATGCAGGAGCTGGAACAGGTAAAACTAAAGTATTAACTGAAAGATATGTGTATATTTTGGAACATGGAAATCTAGTAGAAAACAAAGAAATCGAATCAATAGTAGCTATAACTTTTACAAAAAAAGCAACACAAGAAATGATTCAAAGAATAAGACTAGAAGTAAAAAAGAATTTTCATAAAGGTGATAAATGGAGGAGGTACTATAGAGATTTAGAGCAAGCTAATATATCCACTATACATAGTTTTTGTGGAAAGTTACTAAGAGAAAATCCAATTGAAGCTAATATAGATCCAATGTTTCAAGTACTTGAAGATGATAAAGCAGGGAAGTTATTAAAAAGTTCAATAATTCACGTATTAAATAAGAGTTTAGAAGAGAATAATAAATTTTTAAAGCTAATGAATGATTTTGGAGTAAATAGAATTGAAAATTTAGTAGATGACTTTTATTCTGTATATAATAGTATTAGAACTGTAGGTGTGGATTTTGAACTTGTAAAATGGATGACTTTAGAAAATCTCCAAGCATTAAAAGTAGATAAAAGAGATATTAATAATATTAAGGAAAGGATAAATTGCTTAGTTAATAAAATAAGTAAAAATTCGCTACTTTATAAAATGGTTAAAAATGGAGATCCTATTTGGCAAAAGTTTATGACAGATGATTATGCAGAAGAAGATCTATATAGGGTTATTGAACATATAGGGTCAAATTTAGGAACTAGCACTAAGGAAGTAGAGCATTTCCAAAGTATCAAAAACTCTATGGGGAATATTTTAAAAACAAAAGATTTGCTATATAAAGATTTATATTCATCTATATTAGAATTGTTAATTTCAATAGACAATAAGTATATGGAAGAAAAGAAGGACCTGTCAGTCCTAGATTATGATGATCTTCAAATTCAAGTGCTTAAATTGTTAGATAAGAAAGATATAAGAGAATACTATCAAAATAAATTCAAGTATTTTATGATTGATGAATTTCAAGATACCAATGAACTGCAAAGAAAAATTTTTTATAAATTAACTTCAGTTACAGAAGCCTTAGACCAATCTAATCTATTCATAGTTGGAGATCCTAAACAGTCAATATATGGTTTCAGAGGATCTGATATTGATGTATTTTATGATACTATAAAAGATATAAGTTATACAACAAATGAAAAACCTATTACTATGAATATAAATTATAGAACTAACCATGGAGTATTAGATTTTATAAATAATATATTTACTCCAATAATGGGTGAAAAATATGAGTCTCTAATAGCTCATAAAATTAAAGCTGAATCAATTGATGTAGAAATTTTAGAAAACTCTGATTTTGTTAATTATCCAGAATTAGAAGACAGTGGAGCTTCTACTATTTATGAAGCAGATCTAATAGCCAAACGAATAAAAATATTAGTAGATGAAAAGAAATTCAATTATAGGGATTTCGCCATGCTGTTTAGGTCTACTTCAAGAACCTATATATATGAAGAAGCATTAAAAAATTATAATATACCATACTTTAATACCAGTAGTAAAAGATATTTTTATAGACAAGAAATACTAGATATAATAAATGCTTTAAAGGTTATTAGTAACCCCTATGATAACATAGCAACCATAGGATTTTTAAGAAGTCCAATGGTGGGAATATCAGATAATAGCTTATACTATATTCTTAAAAATAAAAAGGAAAATAAAAGCCTTTTCCATAGTATGTGTGAATTAGAAGATAGGGCTATTGAAAAAGAAGATATTAGCAAGATTGAAGAAGCAGGACAATTATTAAATTATTTTCATGAAATCAAAGAAACCAGTACTATAAGTGAACTAGCAGCTGACTTAATAGAAAAAACTTATTTTGTTGAAACCCTTTTATTAAAAATAAATGGAAGACAATCCTTAGCAAATATATACAAGTTTATAGAAATGGTAGAATTGTATGAGCAAAACAATAAAAATTCCTTAGAAGACTTTATAGATTATATTGAAGAAATTAAAGTTAGAGATGAGCCTGAAGCTCCAATGGAATCGGAGACTTCAAATGTAATAAAATTATTAACCATTCACAAGTCTAAAGGATTAGAATTTCCTGTAGTTATTATCCCGGAAATGGCTAGGGATACTGGAGGACGTTTTCCAAATTTATTGTTTAACAAAGATCTAGGTTTAGGTTTAAAAACAATAAGTTGTAGTGGATTTCATGATGAAATAAAGGATATACTAAGAGTTAAGGAAAATGAAGAAAAGGAACGGGTTTTGTATGTAGCAATGACACGAGCAGAAAAAATGCTGATTTTAGGAAATCAAGGTAAAAATAGAGGTTTTAAAAAATTAACAGCTGAACTCTTGGATAAAAATAAATATAAGGTTACTAGTCATATTAATTTAGAGCAAGAAAGTACAAATAAAATTAAAACCATTGAAGAACATTTACTTAAAGGCTCTAAAAATAATGATATAAAAAAATTACCTCTTTTATTCCATGTGAATTTAAATAAAAAGTCTGATTCATATAGTATTAGCCAGTATTTAGTCTTTAAACAGTGTAAAAGAAAATACTATCTGGACTTTTATCATGGAAGGACTGAAGCATTTGGAAGTAAGGAGGAGAGAGAAGAATTAGAAATTAATCCCCTTGAGATTACCGCTTTAGACAAAGGAAATATTGTACATGAATTTGCTCAACTATATAATCCGGCTAAGAATGTAAGTGACTTATTAAATTCAATTATTTTATCCCTTGGTTTATCTAATGAAGAAGAAAACCTAAAAATCTTGCTACCATACATTAATAATTATTTAAAACTATATAGAGATGATTATGACACAGTATTCTTAGAAAAAGCTTTTCATATAAAAATAGGAGATAACTATTTAAATGGAGTTATAGATAGAATAAACATAAAAGATAATAGGGTGGAAATACTAGATTTTAAAACGAATAAAGTAATAGATAAAGATAAATTAATCAAACAATATACACCACAGCTTCAATTATATGCATATGCAGTAGAAAAGATTATGAATATAAAAGTAAGAAAAGCTAGTATAGTATTTTTGGAAACAGGACAGGTTATAAATGTAGCATTAGAAAAAGAACAACTATTAGCCAATATAGACAGCATAGGAAAGTTCATCCATTTTGTAGAAAATCATAATGACATAATAGACTATAGTAAATCAACAAGTTGTAATTATTGTAATTATAAAACAATATGTTTTTAAGGGGGATAATTATGGAGCATTATTTAAAGCTAAAAGATGATGTAGAATTATGTTATAGTTTTCAGGTACCTGAAAATCCTAAAGCTATTATACTTATAGTACATGGATTTGCTGAACATATGAGAAGATATGATTATGTAGTAGAGAAATTCGTTTCACATAACTATGGAGTTTATAGGTTTGACTTAAGAGCCCACGGGAAATCAAAATCTGAACTTGGTCATATTAATGATTTTAATGATTTCGTAGAAGATACTGATCAAATGGTAGATTTGATAAAAAAAGATAATGATGGGACTCCTTTATTTATACTAGGGCATAGTATGGGTGGACTTATAACAGCTTTATATGGCATAGAATATGGGAACAAGTTAAATGGCCAAATATTCTCAGGAGCAGCTCTAAATACTCTACCTTCAGCAAAGGGCTTAACTGGTATAGTTATGGGAATAGGAGCTTCGATTTTTCCAAAGATACAAATTAAAAACCCTATAAATGAAGATTTATGTACCCTAAAACAAGTTTATGAAGATTATATAAATGATCCATTAATCCTTAAAAAAGCTTCCTTTAAATTTTATAATGAATTTTTAATTACAGGGGTAGAGAAATTAAAAACTAATATAAAAGATTATACCCTGCCCTGTTTATTAACACATGGGGGAGGGGATAAGATATCTCCAAGTAAAAATAGCCAAGATTTTTATAATAATATATCCTCAACTGACAAGGAAATTATAATTTACGATGGACTCTATCACGAAATATTAAATGAAAATGAAAAAGACAAAGTATTGGAAGATATGGTTCAATGGTTAGATACCAGGCTTTGAATTACAAAATAAAAAAAGATAAATTAGC
>CAYZDC010000034.1:0-15601 GCA_964477045.1 uncultured Tissierellaceae bacterium
ATATGTATGATTGCACCAATATCATCTTGGGCTGCTGCAGTAACAGGAGTTGTGGAAGGATATAATGGTTTGGAATTATTTATAAAAGCTATTCCTTACAACTTTTACTCTCTGCTAACCTTAGTAATGATAGCATTCATTATATTCAGAGATTTGGATTACGGTCCAATGCGTAAATATGAGAGAAATGCGGTTTTACACAATGATATTTTTACAGACTCTAAAACACCTTTTGAGGATGAAATGCAGGATGTTGTTTCAGACAAAGGCACGGTTATAGACCTAGTACTTCCTATTGTTGTGCTAATAGTATCATCAGTAGTAGGAATGATTTATACAGGTGGATTTTTCTCTGGTGAATCATTTATTGACTCTTTTGCAAATTCAGATGCTTCTTTGGGTCTTGCAATGGGATCTCTATTATCATTGATAATTACATTTGTATGGATGGTAGCAAGAAAGGTTTTATCCTTTAGTGAATTTATGGAATCTATTGTTGAAGGATTTAACGCAATGGTACCACCAATCTTAATATTAACCCTTGCATGGACATTATCATCTATGACAGGTTTATTAGGAGCAGCTCCATTTGTAGCTAATATTGTAGAAGGAAGTGCTGCTGGATTACAAGCTCTTCTACCAGCAATTATTTTCTTAGTTGCCGCTTTCCTTGCATTCTCCACAGGAACATCATGGGGAACATTTGGAATACTTATTCCAATTGTTGTAGGCTTAGGAGCAGCTTTATCTCCAGACATGCTTATTATAGGAATTTCTGCTACTCTTGCAGGAGCTGTTTTTGGAGACCATACTTCACCTATATCAGATACTACAATTATGGCTTCTACTGGAGCCCAGGTTGACCATATAGTTCACGTATCAACTCAGATACCATATGCCTTAACAGTTGCCGGAGTTTCTTTTGTTACCTATATTATAGCTGGATTTACAGAAAGCATAATATCATTACCTATCGGTATAGTATTAATGATTGGAACTTTATTGTTTATTGAAAAAAGAAATGATAAAAGAGGATTTTCAGAAATCCATGAGGAAATGGTTAATGATTAAATTAATAAATTCATAAAAATAAAGGGGCTATAATAGCTCCTTTATTTTTATGAAACTATAAAGGCTAAGTTTTATTATTACATAATTAATATTGTCTATTTTGCTTATCTTGTATAATATATCTAATGTGTTATAATTATAACAGACAATAAAATATTGGGAGGGTTTATTTATGGCAGAGGTTTTAAAAGGAAATGTAGTAGCAAAAGAAATAAAAGAAAAAATGAAAGAAAAGATAACTGAACTCCAAAAAAGTGGAATTCATCCAACACTTGGAATTATTAGGTTAGGCAATAATCCAGGGGATATTTCTTATGAAAAAAGCATAATTAAAGCATGTGATGCTATGGGGATTAAGACCAGCATATTTGAAGAGGAAACTAGTATGGATACAGAAGGGCTTATTAAATTAATTCAAAAGCTGAATAATGATGATCTTATATCAGGGATTTTATTATTTAGACCAATACCAAAGCATATTGATGAAGAAGCCATTAGGAACGCAATAGATCCTAAAAAAGATGTAGACTGTATGCATCCTTTAAACTTAGAAAAGATATTTGAAGGAGATTTAAGTGGTTTGCAACCTGGTACACCAAAAGCAGCTATGGAAATATTATTATATAATAATATAGATTTAGAAGGTAAAAATGTTGTAGTAATAAACAGATCCATGGTTGTAGGGAAGCCACTTGCTATGATGTTATTAGAAAAGAATGCAACTGTAACCATTTGCCACTCTAGAACCAAAGATTTACATGAAATTACAAAAAGAGCAGATGTAGTAGTAACTGCTTTAGGAAAACCAAAGTTCTTTGATAAAAAGTACTTTAATAGTGATTCAATCGTAATTGATGTAGGAGTAGGTGTAGATGAAAATGGAAAACTAAGCGGAGACGTGGATTATGATAATGTTTTCGATTTAGTTAAAATGATAACGCCAGTACCTGGAGGAGTTGGAAGCGTAACCACAACTATTTTACTTGACCAAGTAGTACAAGCTGCTAATAAGTAGTATAAAACTAATATAAAATATAAAAGGAGAATAAACTCATTTTGAGCTTTATTCTCCTTTTTTTATTTATTGTCTATCTTTTAAAGATTTTATTCCAGACTTTTTTCCCTATAGTAGAGACAAAATATATTCCTGGCATAGGGTCATCCCAACTCCAAGTGGAATGAACCTTTTTAAAGGTATTATCTCTTATGATTTTTCCTAAGGTCATTTGTCCAGATCTTAAATAACCTCTTATGGCAAACAAATCTTCGTACATATAATGGAACACATAACCTGTTTCTACTTCCACACTTTTATTAGGTGGGATCTTATCGGTCATCTCTAAATATGCTATTAGTGGAAAGTTTAATCCACACTTAGCTAGCATTTCATTAAAATTAATAGTTCTTACATTTACTTCAATAAGGTAAATTTCACCACTTGTTTCATCTTCTTTAAGTTCTACTTCTGCAAAACCTTTAAACTTTATACCTTCTAAGAAGGGTTTACAAATATGATGTATTTCAGGTATCCATTTTTGCTTGGCATAGGTAGAAGCCCCAAAATTATTGGGCCATTGCCTTATTTTATAGGCAGATGTGTAGTGAGTAACCTTAGAATCTTGATTTAAATATGCATCATAGCAATAACAGTTTTCTTCAGGACCTGGAATTATCCTTTGAACTATAATTCCATGACCATCTTTTTTACACATATCTACTTTTTCTATAAGTTCTTTTTCAGAATTAATAATAAATACTTTATGTCTGTAAGCTCTTACAAATGAGGCAGAGTCCATAGGCTTTATAATACAAGGGTATTTAATCTCTTCATTAACTCTTTGGATTAAATCAATCTCATCTGCATTTATTGTTTCAGGAACCTTTACATTAAATTCATCTGCCAAAAGGCTCATCCTAAATTTATCCATTATTTCAGTCCAACGTCCTTTTTTATCCATTGGAAAAAGGTAATACTCTTTTAATTCATAAAAATAATTGTCTATAAACTCAACATAAGGGTCTGCACCTGGATATAGTACAGGTTTTTTATCTTGTTTTTTTGCATATTCTACTAAAAAGTTCAGCAGGCCCTCTGGGTTTTCTTTATAATGAGGTGCAATATGTTTTTCGCTTAAATATTTTGATTTGGCTCCATAACGACTTTCCTCACTATAATCTATAGCAGTAACATGTATATCATTACGTCCTAAACATCTAATAATACTTAATCCAACATAATAATTTGCTCCTAATACTACGGCTTTATTTTTAATATTTATGCACCTCCTTAATCATTGTCATCATCATCAGAATTATCTTCATCCAATGGATCTAAAGGTATAACAGAATCATCTCCATCTTTATTTGGGTTTAACCAATCCAGTAAATCTTCTAGAGGATCTGGCACTACAACAGTTGATTCATCGTGGTAAGTACAAATCCCAGTTGGTGCATTATAACTGTAATCAGCTGGAACTATACCATCATTATCTGAAGGGTTATATGGTGGAGTACGTTGAACAAATACTCTGGTTGCTACTACATCTTCAGGACAATAAATATTTGCGATGCTGTTGTTAGAAGTATCTATTTGCAATTCAACATGAACATCACAAGTTGTTGTTGGAACTGTACCTTGTACAAATATTTCTGACTTTATTGTACCCCTTGGATCATGTGAACAAAGGGCAGATGGCAATAAACCGGATTGTGTACATATATTAGCTGATACTATACCAGAAGGTTGTTCAAAAGTAGGTATACTATCTAATCCTTCATGTATTTTGCTAGCTATATATTGCCAGAATTGGGCTGCCGTTGTACTACCTTTTGATAAAGTTAAAATAGGTGAATCATTACCTATCCAGGTACCTGTAACATAGTAGGGGGTAAATCCTACAAACCAAATGTCAACCTCATTATTAGTAGTACCAGTTTTACCTGCTACTGCCATATCAGGCAATTTAGCACGACCACCTAGGCCTCCAGGATTAGTAACATTAGTATTCAATATATTTTTCATAATAAATGCTGTTTGTGGTGATACTACTATGGTTTCTGTAGGAGTATTATCTAATAATAAATTTCCGTTTTTATCTAAAATTTTAGTAAAGGCAATAGGTTCTACAAAAACTCCATTATTAGCAATTGTTCCATATGCAGCTGTTAATTCTAGAGGAGTTAAACCATTAGTCATGCCACCTAAACCAAGTGCTGATAGGTTTTCATCATTATGGGTTTTATTTTCTATTCTGGTTACAAAGCTATCATCTTCAGGGTGAGTCTTGGATATAATACCCATTTTTTCTAAATAACTCATTGATGTAGCAATTCCTATATTTTCAACAGTTTTAACTGCATTAACATTAACAGAACGTTCTACAGATTCTCTTAAGGTATGCATACCTTTGTAGCTTCTATAGAAGTTTCGAGGCCATAATTCTCCATTCCCATTATAAAATGGAATATCATCTATTGGAGATGCTGCAGTATAGCCACTATCTAATGCTGGCAGATATACAGATATAGGTTTAATAGAGGAGCCTGGTTGTCTTTTTGAAGCAGTTGCTCTATTTAAAATTCTATTACCTTCAACATCTCTACCACCAACTATAGCCTTAATTTGACCTGTTCTATAGTCTATAGTAACTGTAGCTGATTGAGGCTGAACAATTCCTTCTTTAAAAATATAGAAATATTGTTCATTTATTAATAAACGACCATTTTCATCTGCTTTATAAAATTCTTTGTTAGCATCTAAATAAGCCTTTTTTATGGTGATAATATCTTCTTCATTATATGAATAAAATTCTTCAGGTATTATTATTGAGCCTACAGTGTGACTAACTAAATTCTTTTTTTCATCAATAGCGTAAAAATCACCAACATCTATATGCTTAGGATAAGGTTTAAGTTTTTTGTTTTTAATTTTCAGATTACCATCTACAAACTCAAAAGTTCCATCCTCAAGAATTAAACTGTAGTCTTCAGTTAATAAATTCTCTCGTTTATAAAAGACAACTTTGTTTTCTTTGTCTAATACATTACCAGCACTATTTAATTTCCAATCAATTAGGATTGGACCTTTGATATTTTCAGTGTTGCCTACTAAAATCTCTGTAAAGTTTTCATATACTTCTTCTAATTGCTTTTGCATATCTATATCAATTGTTGAATATATTTTTAATCCACCTGTGTATAATTCTTCTTCAGCAGCTTCTTCTGTATATCCTAATTTTTGAACTAGGGTTTTAACTACTTGAGTTTTTACATAGTCAGTAAAGTAAGAGGTAATACCTTCTAATTTAAGTTTACCTGGCTTTAAATTTGACTTAATATCTTCTCTTAGGGCAGCCTCATATTCACTTTGACTTATTTTGCCTAAATCCAACATTTTATTTAACACTAATTTTTGTCTCTCAATTGATCTTGGATTAAATACTGCAATATATCTTTCTCCTAAAACATCCAAATCTCCTACTCTATAGTGCTTGTTTTCATCAAATTGATCAGGCCTTATTCTTTCATAGGGTTGGAATTGCAAATGACTTTTAACTACGCCTGCTAATAAAGCAGATTCAGCTATAGTAAGCTCACCAACATCCTTTGAAAAATAAGTCTTTGCTGCTTCTTGAACACCATAAGCATTTTGTCCAAAGAAGATTCTATTTAAATAAGCTGCTAAAATTTGGTCCTTATGAAGGACTCTTTCCATTTGAATAGCCAAGTATGCCTCAGTAATTTTTCTGTTCCATTGTTTATCAGAACTTAAGTAAAGATTTTTAACTAATTGTTGTGTAATAGTAGAAGCTCCACGAACTATTCCACCTGCTTTTATATTTTCCATAGCAGAGCCAACTATACCCTTTGGGTCTACCCCAATATGATCATAAAATCGTTCATCTTCTATTGATATAAAAGCATCTAAAAGATGTTGGGGCATTTTATCCAGTGATACTATAGTTCTATACTCACCAGATATGGATTGAACTTTTTCGATTAAATTATTTTCATTATCATATATAGTAGATGTTTGGTTAAGAGAAGAATTTATTTTTGAAGGATCAATTTCTGGAGCATCTTTTATTATGGATAAAACCATACCAGCTACAGAACCTCCACCAATTATTAAAGCAATTAAGATTAAAATGATGAGTATTTTAAATGCTTTAAAAAATGTTAACTTGGTTCTTTTCTTTCTCTTTTTCTTTTTATTGTTTTCAGACATGAAATACCTCCTTAATTAGCACAAGGCTAGAACAAATATATTATAACACAATAGGTTAAAAAGTGTTGATAAACTTACTATTATTATGGTTACAATATAATTACAAAATCATTAAGAAATTGTTACCATAAGGCTTAGAAAGGATGAAAAAATATAGTATTAGATAATAGGCTATAAAGATGGTATAATGGACATGAGTAAAGCAAAGTAAATAATAAAGGGGTGATAAATTGAGTGAAGAAAAGATTAATATGGAACGAGTATTAATAGTAGGGGTAGAGTTACAAAAAGATGAAATAGACATTGAAACTTCCCTAGATGAATTAGAAGAATTAGTAAAAGCTGCTAATGGATTAGTAGTTTCTAGAATTACTCAAAAAGTAGACAAGCTAAATTCAGCTCATTTTATCGGAAGTGGAAAAGCAGAAGAAATTAAGAATTATTGTGCAGAGTTGGATATAACTACAGTTGTTTTTAACGATGAATTATCAGGTGCTCAATTAAGAAACCTGGAGAAAATAATAGATAGAAAAATAGTTGACAGAACAAATCTAATATTGGACATATTTGCTAATAGGGCAAGCTCTAAAGAAGGTAAACTACAAGTAAAATTAGCGCAAATGAAGTATAGACTACCTAGATTAGTCGGCTTTAGAGACTACCTATCTAGAGAAGGTGGGGGTATTGGAACTAGAGGCCCAGGAGAGCAAAAGCTAGAAACTGATAGGAGGCATATTTTAAAAGAAATTGACAATATAGAAAAGCAATTAAGGGAAAATAGTCAAATAAGAGAAATCAAAAGAAAGCAAAGAGAAGATTCAAATCTGCCATTGGTAGCCTTAGTAGGGTATACAAATTCAGGTAAATCCACATTGCTAAATAGGCTAATAGAATTAAATGCAGACTCTGAAGAATCAAAACAAGTTTTTGTAAAAGATATGCTATTTGCTACATTGGATACTAGCTTAAGACGTTCTAAATTACCCAATGGACAAAGCTTTTTACTAACAGATACAGTAGGATTTGTATCAAAGTTGCCAACAAATTTAATAGAAGCTTTTAAGGGAACTTTAGAAGAAGTAAAGTATGCAGATTTATTAATACATGTTGTAGATGCTTCTAATAAAGATTTAGATATTCAAATAGATACTACTATGAAGATATTAAAAGACTTAAAAGTATTAGATAAGCCTATAATAACTGTATTTAATAAAATGGATTTAGTAAATGTAGAAGATTTAAACTATGATGAAAAATTTGTTGAAAAGAAAATATTTATTTCTGCTAAACAAGATGAAAATCTAGACAAGTTAATGAACTTAGTAGAAAAAGAACTTCCTCAAGAATATAAAAAAGTTACTATTAGAATTCCTTATGATGAGCAAAGTATATCAAGCTATTTCATGGAAAACTATGAAGTGGATAATTTAGACCACAAAGAAGATGGAACTTACTTTGACTTAAGTATCAATAAAATTGATGGAGAAAGATATAAGGATTATATACTTGTTGAATAAAGAAAAATATAAAGGGGCTGGTACAAATGATTATTAGGAATTGTGCAGGTGGAGTAGTCTTTCAAGAGGACAATGTTTTGATATTAAAAAATGATAAAAATGAATGGATATTACCAAAGGGTAAAATAAGAGAAGATCTCTTACCACCAGAAACGGCAATAGATAGAGTTGAATATGAAGCTGGTGTAAATGCAAGAATTGTATCCTCAGCTGGAGAAACTGCTTATGAATTTTATTCTGTTACAAGAAACCAAGCTGTCTGTAATAAAATAATATGGTATATTATGGAATCAGAAGATGATACTTTTAAAGTTAATTTTGAAGAAGGCTTTACAGAAGGTGGATTTTATCCAGTGGAACAAGCAATAGATATGATTACCTACAGTCAGGATAAGTCATTGGTATCACTATCCTATAAAAGATACTTGGAATTCAAAGATTATGAAAGCAAACTGAATTATGCTTAATATAAAAGAGGTTCAAACCTCTATTTAGCATAAGGAGGGTATTTATAAATGGATGAAAGTTATAGAACTACTTTTTCCTATGGAGAAGATGAGATTATAATCAATAAATCTAGATTTATTGGATATTCTATGCCTATTAATGATGAAGAGGAAGCACTGGAGTTTATAGAAAGCATAAAAGAAAAGCATAGAGATGCTACTCATAATGTATATGCTTATGTGGTAGGATTAAATAGTAACATACAAAGATTTAGTGACGATGGTGAACCATCAGGAACAGCAGGTATACCTGTACTAGAAGTTATAAAAAAAGAAGACCTTAGAAACATAGTAATTGTAGTAACCAGGTATTATGGTGGAACAAAATTAGGTGGGGGCGGATTGATTAGAGCCTACACTAAATCCGCTAAAATAGGTCTTGATGCAGGTATAGTAATAGATATGACGCCTCATAGGAAATTACTATTAACCCTAGATTATACAGAATATGGGAAAATAGAAAATTATTTAATGACCAATGAGTATATTATGGACGGGGCAGATTTTCAGGCAGATGTAACTATAGAAATATCAGTACAAACTTCTACATTAGAAGAGTTTAAGACCACCATGACTAATTTAACCAATGGAGATATTACTATAACTGAATTAGATAGTGTTTTCTTGCCTTTAAAAAACGGGAAAAGATTAGTATAGAGAATTAAAATTTATAATCAGGGTATAAAACTAAAAGAGGTGAGAAAATGAAAGAAATAAAAGCAGAAGATTTGAAAAAACAAATGCTAGAAATGAAATCTTGGGTTGTAGTTGGAGTTACTGCAAATAAGGACAAATATGGTTATAAGATTTGGAAAACCTTAAGGCAACATGACTATAACACCTTTGGAGTAAATCCTAACTATGACGAAATTGAAGGAGAAAAAATTTATCATAGCTTAAAGGATCTACCGGAAAAAGTACAGGTTCTAGATATGGTTGTTCCTCCTAAAATAGCTATTAAAACTTTAGAAGAAGCAAAAGAATCCGGAATAGAGTATATTTTCTTTCAGCCAGGAACCTATAACAAAGAGGTAGTTGCAAAGGCTGAAGAACTGGAGTTAAAATATTTATTAGATGATTGTATTTATGCTACACTTAAAAAATTAGAAAAATAGGTATATACCTATTTTTCTTTTTTGAAAATAAAAAAAATGGATGATAATTTACATAATATATGTTAGAATTGAAAAGCAATATATTAAAGAAATGGAGTGAAGCAAATGGCAGGCCATTCTAAATGGAACAATATAAAGAATAAAAAAGGTAAAGAAGATGCTAAAAGAGGTAAGGTCTTTACCAAACTAGGAAGATACATTATGGTTGCAGCTAGAGAAGGTGGAGCTGACCCTGATTATAATCCAGCATTAAAAACAGCAATAGAGAAAGCCAAAGCAGAGAATATGCCTAATGACAATATAGATAGAGCTGTTAAAAAGGGTTCAGGGGAAATGTCCATGGATCAATTTGAAGAAGTTATTTATGAAGGTTACGGGCCAGCAGGTATAGCTGTATTTGCTGTATGTTTAACAGACAATAGAAACAGAACAGCCCCAGATGTAAGACATGCCTTTGATAAAAATGGAGGAAATCTAGGACAATCAGGTTGTGTAAGTTTTATGTTTGATAGAAGAGGAATTATCGCCATAGAAAGAACCGAAACCGTAGATGAAGATGAACTAACAATGCTAGCAATAGACTTAGGGGCAGAGGACTTTACTTCTGAAGAAGAAGGATTCGAAATAATAACCAGTTTAGATGATTTTAACCAAATTCGAGATTCGTTAAAAGAAGCTGGTTATGAATTTGCAATGGCAGAACCTACTTATATTCCTCAAAATACAATTAGTCTAAAAGACCCTAAAGATATTAAAAATATGGAAAATCTTATAGACATGTTAGAAGATCACGATGACGTTCAAGAAGTTTACCATAACTGGGAAATGCCAGAAGAAGACTAAGCAAATGGATTAGTAATTTTTAGGATGAATTAAGATTCATCCTTTTGTTTTATAGCAATATATAAGAATAAGTCTGGGGGAGAGTATTTGAAGAAAATATTAGCTGTAATTCTTGTTATTTCAATATCTTTAATGTTTCTTATGATTAGCATAGAAGTGAATTCTTATAATAAAAGTTACTTTACCAGGTCCTATGAAAAATACAATATAGAAAGTGTTACATCCAAATCTTCAGAGGAGTTAAATATAATAACTATTGATTTAATTAAATATTTAAAAGGTCGAGGTGGAAATGAGTTATTAAAACCCCATTTTAATGAAAGAGAAATTCTCCATATGGAAGATGTACAACATCTATTTGATTTAGCAAGAATAGTTAAATATATCTCTACAATAATAAGCATTTTAATCCTTTTATATTTCCTTAGAAAAAAGGAGATTTTGACTTTAGGTAAAACACTATTTTATGGCATATTCCTTAATTATGCTTTAATAGCCCTATTAGGGATTTTGATAGTATTTGATTTTAATAAGTATTTTACTTATTTTCATTTAATATTTTTCTCAAATGAACTATGGATACTGGACCCTAGCACTGATTTAATGATTCAAATGTTACCAGAGCAGTTCTTTTTTGGTATGGCCAGAAATATAGGATTAACTTTTTTCTTGTCTATTGCAATAATACAATTAATAGGCTTTATAATTATAAGAAGATGTAAGAAAAAAATAAATTAAAATAAAATCTATAATATGAATTTGATTGTTTAAAGCTAAATGGGGTATAAAATACCTGTAGATATTTAAGTAAATTCCAATTGGTATTTACTTAAGAGATAGATTACTATATAATAAACCCGTTAGACGACAGAGTAGGTAAAAAGCGTAAAGTGTTAAAGGATGGGAAGTTGCCTTTAAACGAAAGAATATTTTCTGCGATTTTTTACCGCATCCGCTAGACCATTAAAGATAGCCTTTTCTTTGATGTGACAGACGACTGTTACTAACAAAGAAAGGAGAATAGAAATGATAAATGGTAAAAAGAGTAAAAGTGTAATGGATACTAAAGTATTAGTAAAAGCAGCATTTTTGACTGCTATCTCCATCGTATTAACCAGATTTGTATACACTTTTTTGCCTATAGCAGGGGGAGTTCCAGCTATACGTCTAAGTGTGGGGGAAGTGCCTCTTATATTAACAGGTATGATGTTTGGCCCTGTAGTAGGAGGAATAGCAGGTTTAGCAGCAGATTTAATTGGGGTTTTAATAAATCCACAGGGTGTATTTCATCCTGGATTTACTTTAAGCTCTATTTCTTGGGGGCTAATTCCTGGATTGTTATTTTTAATATTTAAAAGAAGAGATACCTATGAAAAAAAATATTCAAAGGCCAATATTGTAATAGCAGTTACTATTTGCTTTATAATAATTTCACTGGGATTAAATACTCTTTGGTTATCTCAAATGTTTGGTAAAGGTTTTATAGTATTATTTATTCCTAGGGTTATTACTGTTATACCAAATATAATAATTCAAAGTGTAATCTTAATAACACTAGTTAAATACCTTAAGGGTGTAATAAATGCCTAGGAGGGTTTTATGAAAAAAGTACTTGCAATAATGGGTAGCCCAAGAAAAAACATGAATACTGATAAACTATTAGATGCTTTTTTAGAGAAATTCCAAGAAGATGAATATATTATTAATAAAGTTTATTTAAGAAATTTAGATATAAAGCATTGTACTGGATGCGAATATTGTAATAGGACTGGGGATTGCGCTACTAGAGATGATATGAGTGATCTATATGATACTATTGATGATAGTCAAGTCATAATAGTTGCAGCACCTGTATATTTTAATTCAGTAAATGGGTTAACTAAAAATATGATAGATAGAAGTCAAAGATATTGGTCATTAAAATATGCTTTGGGACAAGAATATAAAAGAAATGAAGACAGAATAGGAATATTTTTATCTGTAGGTGGGGCACCCTTTACCTATGATCAGTTTGATGGATCTATTGCTGTAATGGATTTTTTCTTCCGAGCTATAAATGCAAAATACAAAGGCAATTGCTTTTTATCTCATACAGATAAAATAGCTGTAGGAAACAGAAGTGATTTAGATGATTTATTTAAAGATATTGAAAAAGACATAAAGAACAACAAAGACTTCTACCTTCATAGGTAGAAGTCTTTAATCTAGGAGGGGTAGAATGATAAGATTTTTAACTGGAGGAGAGTCTCATGGAAGTGGACTTGTTGGTATTATAGATGGAATACCTGCCAATTTATTTATTGATATGGACTATATTAATGGAGAATTAAAAAGAAGGCAAAGTGGATATGGCAGATCTGAAAGAATGAAAATAGAAATGGACAAAGCAGATATTATTTCAGGAATAAATGATTATAAGTCAACTGGGGCTCCCATATCTATTTTTATTAAAAATAAAGGCACCCATATAGATACCTCAGAGGTATATATCCCAAGACCTGGCCATGGGGACTTAGTAGGTAGTTTAAAATACAATCAAAAAGGTGGCAGAAATATATTAGAAAGAGCCTCTGCAAGGGAAACTGCCATGAGAGTTGCCCTTGGTTCAATATGCAAATTATTACTTGGGGAATTTAAAATAGAAGTATTAAGTCATGTAATAGGCATAGGAAATGTGTTTTCTCCGAAAACTTACTACAATGGAATCACCATAGATGAATTAAAAAATTGTGACAAAACTAGTTTAAGAGTAGTAGATAAAGTATCAGAAGATAAAATGATCCAGATAATAGACAAATCAATTGAAAGTGGAGACTCTTTAGGTGGAGTTATAGAACTAGTAGTGAAAAATCTACCTATAGGTCTTGGTAGTCACACAAATTGGGATAAAAAACTAGATGCAAATTTAGGTGGTGCACTTTTAAGTATTCCTGGTATTAAAGCTGTAGAATTTGGATTAGGAACAGCTAGTTCTTCTACTTATGGTTCTGAATTTCATGATGAAATAATATATAGTGATACTTATACTAGAACTAGTAACAATGCAGGGGGAATAGAAGCAGGTATTTCCAATGGGGAAGATATAGTTATAAAAATCCATATGAAGCCTATCCCAACCCTTAAAAAACCTTTGAAAACTATAAACATGCTAACCAAGGAAGAAGAACTAGCACTTTCAGAACGGTCTGATGTATGTGCAGTACCATCTGCTAGTATAGTAGCAGAATCTATGGTCAGCCTAGTTATAGCAAATGAAATAAAGAATAAGTTTGGTGGAGATTCTATGGAAGAATTAAAAAGAAATTATAATTCATATATTGAATACTTAGGAACTAGATAGGAGTGGTTTTATTGCAAATCAAAGGAAGAGGAAAATTAGTAGGAGAAATTACAGTACCAGGAGACAAATCTATTTCTCATAGGGCTGTTATTTTAGGGTCTATTAGCCATGGTAGAAGTCTTGTTAATAATATATTATTTTCTGATGATACCCTTAGAACTATAGACTGCTTCAGAGACCTAGGAGTCCTTATTACAAAAGATGAAGTGAAGAATAGAGCAACTATAGAGGGTGTAGGCCTATATGGGCTTAAAATGCCTTCAAAGGCTTTAGATTGTGAAAACTCTGGTACTACTATGAGACTCTTATCTGGCTTATTAGTAGGCCAGCCATTTCCTACAAAACTCCTAGGAGATAAGTCTTTAAGCAAAAGACCTATGAAAAGAATCATAGATCCATTAAAGTTAATGGGAGCAAATATTAAGGGTACTGAGGAGGATCAGCCCCCTTTAATTATAAATCCTACTAATGGTTTAACTGGAATAGATTATAGCCTTCCTGTAGCCAGTGCTCAAGTCAAATCAGCTATACTTTTGGCTGGACTTTATAGTAGTGGCACTACCAATGTATTTGAAAAAAATATGTCTAGAGACCATACAGAAAGAATGTTAGATTATTTTCAGGCTAATATAAAGTACAATAGTAGTGGGACTAGGATTAAATCTGGATCTAAATTAATAGCTAATGATATATTTGTTCCAGGAGATATTTCTTCTGCATCCTTTTTTATAGTGGGGGCTTGTATTTTAGAAGGTTCTTCAATTCTAATTAAAGATGTAGGATTAAACCCCAGTAGAACAGGTATTATTAAGGTCTTAAAATCTATGGGTGCAAGCATTGAAATAATGGATAAAAATGAGAAAAACAATGAAATATATGGTGACTTAAAGGTGGAATACAAACCCCTACATGGAGTAATTTTAGAAGGTGATATTATTGGTACTTTAATAGATGAAATACCAATAATTGCAGTAGCTGCAGCCTTTGCTCAAGGACAAACCATTATAAGAAATGCAGAAGAATTAAAATTCAAAGAAACAGATAGAATACATGCTATTGCAAGGGAATTAAGAAAAATGAATTGTAATATTGAAGAATTAGAAGATGGATTGATAATCTATGGGGGTCAAAAGTTAAAAGCTGCTAGGGTAAATAGCCATAATGACCACCGTATAGCCATGGCACTAACAATTGCAGCTTTAACTTGTTCTCAGGATTCAAAATTAGAGAATCATACATGTATAAATGTAAGTTATCCAAACTTTTTCCAGGATTTAGGAAAACTTATGGTTAATATTTGATTTTAAAAATATTAAGAGATATAATTAAAGTAATAAAAATTTTAGGAGGATACTATGAAAAACACATTACCAGTAGGATTATCAAACAAGCATATTCATGTAAGTCAAAAGGATTTGGATATATTATTTGGAGAAGGATATGAATTAACAAAATTTAAAGACTTATCCCAACCAGGACAATACGCCTGTGAAGAAAAAGTGGACATTGTTGGACCAAAGGGTACACTAAAGGGCGTAAGAATTTTAGGGCCTGTTAGAAGTAAAACTCAGTTTGAATTATCTATATCAGATGCATTTGCATTAGGTGTAAAACCAATAGTAAGAAATTCAGGAGATGTAGCAGAAACCCCTGGTGCAAAAATAGTTGGACCAAAGGGAGAAGTGGAAATCCATGAAGGCATTATTGTAGCAGCTAGACATATTCATATGCATACATCAGATGCTGAAAGATTTGGAGTAGAAGATAAAGACATGGTAAATGTTCGTGTAAAAGGACCTAGAGGATTAATATTTGAAAATGTATTGGTAAGGGCTGACGAAGACTTTGCATTAGAAATGCATGTAGATATTGAAGAAGGAAATGCATGTGGCTTAAAAAATGGAGATTTAGTAGAATTAATAAAATTGGAGGCATAATATGAAAAATTTATCGTCCATGATAGATCATACAATATTAAAAGC
>CAYZDC010000035.1:0-13818 GCA_964477045.1 uncultured Tissierellaceae bacterium
TTATGGGAATCTTAATAGAACATTATGCAGGTAGATTCCCTGCCTGGATTGCTCCAGTTCAAGTAATAGTATTACCTATATCTGATAAATTCAATGATTATGCAAATGAGATAAAAGATCAAATGGTAGATGAAGGAATAAGAGTAGAAGTAGACCATAGATCAGAAAAAGTAGGATATAAAATAAGAGAAGCTCAACTTCAACAGATTCCTTATATGCTAATTGTAGGTGAAAAAGAAGTTGAAGAAAAATTAGTCTCAGTACGATGTAGAGAAATAGGGGATGCAGGTCAGGTTCCAATAGAGGTTTTCATTAAAGACTTAAAGGCAGAAATAAAAGAAAAGAAATAATATAAGGGAGAGATTTCTCTTCCTTTATAATAAATCATGAGAGGAGAATTGCTATTGGAATTTTTAAATTTAATAGAAGAGTATAAAGAGGATATTATTAAGTCAACAGGAGATATCATTAAAATAAAGTCGATAGAAGAACCAGCACTTCCTGGGATGCCTTTTGGGGAGGGACCTTATAAGGCTTTAGAGTTTTCACTTAACTTAGCAGAAAGTATGGGCTTTAAAACAAAGATGCTAGATGGCTATGCTGGCCATGCAGACCTTGGACAGGGACAAGAGTCTGTTGGGATTTTAGTCCACGTAGATGTTGTTCCAGAGGGCTCAGGTTGGACATATCCACCATATGCAGCAGAAATTCATGATGGAAAGATTTACGGAAGAGGTACCAGTGATGACAAGGGACCTGCAATTGCTGTGCTATATGCAATGAAAGCCCTTAAAGAATCAGGAATAGATCTTAGCCGTAAAATCAGAATAATATTTGGTACTAATGAGGAAACGGGATGGGGTTGTATGAAACATTACTTCAAAAATGAAAAACCACCAACAATGGCCTTTACTCCCGATGCAGATTTCCCAGTAATCTATGGTGAAAAAGGTATTATAGTATTTGATTTAACATATGATTTAAGTAAATTAAATAATGAAACAATCAAACTAGTAAGTATTAAAGGTGGGAATGCTCCTAATATGGTGCCTGACTATGCAGAAGCTGTACTAGAAGTAAGCAATCTAGGAAAGACAGAATCTGAACTTCAAAACTTTATCCAAGAAAGTGATTATCCTATATCTTTAGAAATTGAAGATGGCAAGGCTAAGATTATGGCAAAAGGAAAATCTGCTCATGGTAGTACTCCAGAAAAAGGAGAGAATGCAATTAGCTATTTAATAGCTTTTTTAGAAGAAGCTTTTGAAGAAGACTTAGATTTTAATAAATTTTTCCGTTTATACAATGAAAAAATAGGTTTCAATCATAATGGAGAAAATATAGGATGTGGATTTTCTGACGATATATCTGGAAAGCTAAACTTTAATCCAGGTGTTATTAAGATAGAAGATAATAAGATAGTTTTAACAGTAAACATAAGATACCCTATTAAATCAAGTGCTGAACAAGTATATGAAGGTATTAGAAGTTCTATTAGTGGAACAGGATTTGAATTATTAGAATCTAAAGAAGATATGAAACCTCTATATGTTCCAAAAGATAATTTTTTAGTTGAAAAACTGATGAAAGTGTATAGAGAACAAACTGGAGATTATGATTCAGAACCAATTACCATTGGTGGTGGCACTTATGCAAGAGCCATGGATAATGCTGTTGCTTTTGGGCCAGGTTTTCCTGGACAAGAAGATGTGGCACACCAAAAGGATGAATATATAGGTATAGAACATTTAATGAAAATTACTAAGATATATGCACAAGCTTTATATGAATTAGCAAAATAAGCAAGGTGGAAGGAAAAATGAGCAAAAAAATGTTTGACATTTCCTTATGCATGGCATATAATAACAAGGTAAACTAAATATTGAAAGATTCAAGTAGAAGTGTCCGCTTCTCACCTTATAGCTAGGGCTCATAGGGTAACAATTTTTAATATAATCTTTTTTAAAAAAGATTAATATTGTTATGGTGTCAAGCGGGTATATTTATACCCGCTTTTAATATTTTTTGAAAACAATTTAGGAGGTGCTGTATATTAAAGATCTTCAGATTAATGAAGAAATTAGGGAAAAAGAAGTAAGGCTAATTGATGCAGAAGGTGAACAGTTGGGAATAGTTCCAATTAAAAGAGCTTTGGAAATAGCAGATGAGAGAAAACTAGATTTAGTTAATGTTGCTCCAAATGCTAAGCCACCGGTGTGCAAAATTTTAGATTATGGTAAGTTTAAGTATGAAGCTACCAAAAGAGAAAAGGATGCAAGAAGAAATCAAAAAACTATTACTGTAAAAGAAATACGATTAACACCAAACATAGAAATCCATGATTTGAATGTTAAAGCTAAAGCAGCTAACAGTTTTTTAGAAAATGGTGACAAGGTAAAAGTTTCTGTAAGATTCAGAGGAAGAGAGATGGGACATACACAAATAGGTCGTGAAGTACTAAAGAATTTTGCAGAATTAACCCAAGAGTTCGGTGTAATAGAAAAAGGTGCAAGATTAGAAGGTAGAAATATGGTAATGTTTTTAATACCAAAAACAGAGTAAGTTCAGGAGGTCAGAAAATGCCAAAAATGAAAACCCATAGAGGGTCAGCAAAAAGATTTAAAAGAACAGGTACAGGACTATTAAAAAGGTGGAAAGCATATGGTAGTCACTTAACAGGACACAAGTCACCTAAAAGAGTTAGAAATCTTAGAAAAGCTACTTTAGTTAGCAAGGGAGATCAAAAAAGAATTAACAACATGATACCATAGAAAACTGGTTTATATATAGGAGGAGTAAATAAAATGGCAAGAGTAAAAGGTGGCGTAACCGCTAAAAGAAGACATAAAAAGGTACTTAAGCAAGCTAAAGGATACTTTGGAGCAAAGAGCAAATTATTTAGACCAGCTAATCAAGCAGTAATGAAATCTTTAAATTATGCATATATCGGTCGTAAACAAAGAAAGAGAGATTTCAGAAAGTTATGGATAGCTAGAATAAATGCAGGTGCTAGAATAAATGGCTTAAGTTATAGCAAATTTATAAATGGCCTTAAAAAGTCAAATATTGAAGTTAATAGAAAAATGCTTTCAGAGATGGCAATCTATGATGCGGAAGGCTTTGCAAAATTAGTTGAAATTGCAAAAGTCGCAAATTAAAAGTTCCCTAAGGGAACTTTTTATTGTTTAATAGCATAAAGAATTGGGAATTAGTATGAATGTAAGGAGGTTGATATTAAGTTGATAATAAATAGATTAAAGAATTTTGAATTAAATCCTCCGAGAGTTTTAGCTCTAGGTTTTGCTAGTTTAATTATTATAGGAACATTCTTACTAAATTTACCTATAGCTACTGTTAATAATGAAAGTATTGGTATTATTGATGCATTATTTACTGCAGCATCTGCTGTATGTGTTACAGGACTAGTAGTAGTCAATACTGCAGAGTTTTTTTCAACGTTTGGTCAAGTAATTATTATTATACTTATACAAATAGGCGGATTAGGATTTATGACTATGGCTACTTTAGGAGCTTTAGTGGTTGGTAAAAAAATATCCTTAAAGGAAAGATTGGTCATTAAAGAACAATTAAACCTAGGATCCCTGGCCGGTCTAGTTAAACTTACAAAATATGTAATAATTGTAACTTTTGTAATTGAAGCAATAGGAACATTATTATTATCAACTAGATTTATTCCTATATATGGAATAAAAGAAGGCCTTTGGTTTGCCATGTTTCACTCAATATCTGCTTATTGTAATGCAGGTTTTGATATTCTGGGTAATAGCTTTATGCCATATGCCAATGATATTGCTATAAACCTTACATTAAGTGCCTTGATCATACTAGGAGGCTTGGGATTTTCTGTATATGTGGACATTTCTAAGAATAGGAAATTTGAAAGATTTCAATTGCATACTAAATTAGTTATTTGGATTTCTACAATTTTAATATTAATTGGAATGTTAATCTTTCTTGTAATTGAATGGAATAACCCAAGTACTATTGGAAATTTAAGTATATCTCAAAAGATATTACCTGCTTTCTTTCAATCGGTAGTGACTAGAACTGCTGGGTTTAATAGTTTAGATATATCTTTGATAAAGGATACATCCGCTTTTCTTTTTATAATATTTATGTTTATAGGAGGTTCTCCTGGATCAACTGCAGGAGGGATTAAGACTACTACTTTTGGAGCAATAGCTTTAACCACAATTTCAATTATTAAAGGTGATAAAGATGTTGTTGCATTTAAAAAGAGAATACCTGATAGCGTAATAAATAGGTCCTTAGCTATAGTTAGTGTAGCTATGGCACTAATAATAATGGTTTCTTTTGTACTTACTGTAACAGAAGATGCAGCCTTTTTAGAGGTGCTTTTTGAAACGACTTCTGCCTTTGCAACAGTAGGATTAAGCAGAGGAATCACAGGAGATTTATCAGATATTGGGAAAATCATCATTACCTTAACTATGTATGCAGGTAGGGTAGGACCCTTAACAATGGCCTTCGCCTTTGCGCAAAAATCCAAGCATACCAAATTAAGATATGCTGAGGGAAATGTAATTGTTGGTTAGAAAGGAGATTTATATATGAAGTCATTTGTAGTAATTGGACTTGGAAGATTTGGAACTTCAGTAGCAAAAACTCTTTATGAATTAGGAAATGAAGTAATGGCTGTGGATTTAGATCCAGATGTGGTTCAAGAAATATCAGAATATGTAACCCATGCAGTTGTTGCTGATGTACTAGATGAAAGTGTTTTGCATGAACTGGGCTTAAGTAATTTTGATGTAGTAATTATAAGCATAGCTTCTAATATTGAAGCTTCTATTATGGCTACCCTTACAGCAAAAGAAATGGGAGCAAAAAAAGTAGTTGTTAAAGCACAAACTGATGTGCATGGAAAAGTTCTTACAAAAGTAGGGGCTGATAGAATAGTATTTCCTGAAAGAGATATGGGGGCTAGAGTTGCACATAACCTTACATCTTCCAATATATTAGATTTTATTGAATTATCTCCAGAATATTACATTATTGAAATAGCAGCTCTTAAAAGTTGGATAAACAAATCACTATCGGAATTAAGACTTAGAAACAAATATGGAGTAAATGTTTTAGCTATAAAGAGAGGTAGTGGTTTGAAAATTTCACCTGTAGCAGATGAAATTGTATTAGAAGGAGATATACTTGTGGTGATAGGTGATGAACATGATATAAGGAAAATTGAAAGCCAAGCTGGTGATTAAATGAGAGAAATAACATCTTCAAAGAATCCCATAATAAAAGAAATAAAATCTCTTTATAATAAAAAAGACAGATGGAATAAAGGTCTTTTTATAATTGAGGGAATAAAAATAATTGAAGAGGCTATACTTAATAATGTTGCATTAAAGTATATAATTATTACAGATAAAATGTTTTTATTAGAAGACAATAAAGACTTTCTAATGAAGATCGTAGATAAATATAAAATAATTAAAATTAGTGAAAACTTATTTAAAGAAATATCGGATACTGAAAACCCCCAAGGAATAGTAGCGACAGCTATGTTCAACACACCTATTTTGTCAGGAATTTTCAATAGTGTGAAACCAGCCCTAATATTTTTAGATGGGGTACAAGATCCAGGGAATATGGGTACAATAATTAGAACATGTGATGCTTTTAACTTAGATGGTATTATAATAGGACCAGGATCTGTGGACCCATATAATCCAAAAGTAGTTAGAGCAACTATGGGTTCAATATTTAGGGTGCCTTTATATATAAGCAATGATTCTTTAGAAACTATAGCTGATCTAAGCCAAGGTGGATTAAATATTTTTTCAACATCTTTAGAAGGTAGTATTCCTTCATATGATATAGACTATAAAGAAGGCTTTGTATTAGTTATTGGTAATGAATCAAATGGAGTTCAGGATCCTATTATAAAAAAATCAGACAAGCTTATTAAAATTCCTATGCCTGGTTTTGCAGAATCTTTAAATGCTGGAGTTGCTGCTTCTATTATTATGTATGAAGCTATGAAGAGCAAAAGGAAATTTCTTGAGTATTAAAATATTTGGTGGTATAATTAATTAAATACTTTGAATTTTAGACCTTTATAGATATAAGGTCTTGTTTTTTACGATTGTATATATGGAGGTATATTATGAGAGAAAAACTTAACCGTATTAGAGAACAGGTCTTAGAAGAAATTGAGAATATTATAGGGCTTGAAGAATTAGAGAGTTTAAGAATAAAATATCTAGGCAAAAAAGGTGAACTAACTGCTGTATTAAGAGAAATGGGGAAATTAACTGCAGAAGAAAGACCTATTATGGGGCAATTAGCTAATGATATTAGAACTGAAATAGAAGAGGATTTAGCTAGTTTTAGAGAAAAACTAAAAGCAAAAGCTAAAGAGGCAAAAATCAAAAAAGAAACAATAGATATTACAATTTCTACAGACAATGAGAAATTAGGTCACAGACACCCGCTTTTAGCAACTGTTGAAGAGTTGGAAAATCTTTTTGTAAGTATGGGATTTAGTGTTGTAAATGGTCCAGAAATAGAAACTGTTGAAAACAATTTTGATGCTTTAAATTCACCACTAAATCATCCTTCAAGAGATTTATCAGACACATTTTATTTAAATAGTGATTTGTTACTTAGAACTCACACTTCACCAGTTCAAATTAGAGCTATGAAAGAAATGGGAGCACCCCTTAGAATAGTTTCAGCTGGAAGAACATTTAGGTTTGACAGTGTAGATGATACTCATTCACCTATGTTTCATCAATTAGAAGGACTTGTAATTGATGAGAAAATATCTATGGCTAATCTAATACATACTTTAGATATATTTATTAAGGAGTTATTTGGAGAGGATATGAAAACTAGGTATAGACCACACCATTTTCCATTTACAGAACCAAGTGCTGAGGTAGATGTTTCTTGTATTGCTTGCAGAGGGAAAGGTTGTCCTGCCTGTAATAATACTGGATGGAGCATGGAATTGTTAGGTTGTGGAATGGTACACCCTAATGTACTAGAATACTGTGGAATTGATTCAGAAAAATATACCGGTTTTGCATTTGGTATGGGGATTGACAGAATTACCATGGTTAAATATGGAATAAATGATATAAGATTATTATTTGAAAATGACAATAGATTTTTAGAACAATTCTAAATAAGGAAGTGATAAGATGCTATTACCTGTAAAATGGCTAAAAGAATATGTAAAGACTGATAAAGATGGTAGAGAATTGGCAGATGGACTTACACTATCCGGATCCCATGTAGAGTCTATCGATTATTTAAATACTGGTATAGAAAAAATCCTAGTAGGAAAAATTCTAACCTTAGAAAAGCATCATGATGCAGATAAATTATGGATAACTAAGATAGATATAGGAGCAGAAACTATAACCATAGTAACTGGTGCTACAAATATTAATATTGGTGACTATGTTCCTGTTGCCATAGTTGGGGCCACACTTCCAGGGAATATAAAGATAGAAAAGACTGACTTTAGGGGTGTAGATTCTTTTGGTATGCTATGCTCACTTAAAGAACTTGGATATGGCGAAAATGTAATTCCAAAGGCTGTAAAAGATGGGATATTTATATTGGATAAGGAATATCCACTAGGGGCAGATATAGTAGATGTAATGGGCTTAGATAGTGAAGTTATAGAATTTGAAATAACACCAAATAGACCAGATTGCCTGAGTATATTAGGTATGGCAAGAGAAACGGCGGCTACTTTTAGTATACCTTTAGAAGAACCACATATAACAATTAACCATGAAGTGGATTCTATAGAAAACTATTTAGAAAGCGTATTAGTAGAAAGTAAAAATTGCTCAAGATACTATGCTAGAGTTTTAAAAGATGTAAAAATTGGACCTTCTCCATTATGGTTACAGACCAGTTTAATGGCTGCAGGAATTAGACCAATAAATAATATTGTAGATATTACTAATTATGTAATGCTAGAATATGGGGAACCATTGCATGCATTCGATTTAGAGAAGGTTCATGGTAAAAGTATTATTGTAAGACAAGCCCAGGAAAATGAAACACTACTTACATTAGATGAAGTTGAAAGAAAATTAAATAGGGACGACTTAGTCATAGCAGATAAAGAAAAAGCAATAGCTATTGCAGGAGTTATGGGTGGATTTGACTCAGAAATATCCAATGATACAAAAGTAGTTTTATTGGAAGGTGCAAACTTTAATGAAAAGAGTATAAGACTAACATCTAAGAGGTTTAACTTAAGATCTGAGGCTTCCAATAGGTTTGAAAAAGGAATTGATCCAAACCTATGTGATGTAGCAGTAGATAGGGTGTGCCAGCTTGCAGAACTTATAGGAGCTGCAACTGTAGTTAAGGGAAATATAGATGTTTATAATAATAGAAAAGAAGTTAAAATTCTTAAATTAAGACCAGAACGAGCAAACATGTTGCTAGGTCTAGATATTACAATTACTCAAATGGTCCAATACTTAAATGGCCTAGGCTTAGAGTCAAAGTGTTATGAAGGCCTAATTCATGCTACAATTCCCACAGTTAGGCTAGATTTAAATACAGAAGTAGATTTAATAGAAGAAATTGGAAGATTATATGGTTTTCATAATATTATTAGCAAACCCCTAGTAGGAGTTTTAACTAGAGGAGTAAAACCTTATAGTAGAACCATTGAAGACAAAGTGAAGGCAAATTTATTAGGCTTAGGTTTTAATGAAGTAATGACATACTCATTTATTAGTCCAAAAGCTTATGATAAAATAAATATAAAAGTAGATAATCCACTTAGAGATTATATAAAACTTATTAATCCATTAGGTGTAGATTATAGTGTAATGAGAACCACTTTAATACCTACTATGATGGAATTATTAAGTAGGAATTATAATAGAGGAGTGGAATCTGCCTATGCATTTGAAATAGGTAATATATTTATTGCCAAATCTCTTCCTGTAACAGAACTGCCAGAGGAGAGAAAAATATTATCCATAGGGTTCTATGGAGATGATGATTTCTTTTTCTTAAAAGAATCCCTAAATAAAGTCTTAAATAGATTGGGAATAAAAGACATAGTATATATTAGAGAAGAAGAAAATGAAAGTTTTCATCCTGGAAGAACAGCTAAAATAATAGTCAATGGAGAAGAACTAGGAATAATAGGGGAAATACATGTAGATGTATTAGAAAATTATGATATTGATAAAAGAGTTTATATTGGACATTTAGACTTTGATAAAATAATCCAGTTAACTAATTTAGATATTAAATATAAAGCCTTACCAAAATATCCTTCTATGTCTAGAGATATTGCTGTTGTTGTTGAGGAATCAGTATTGGTAGGGGATATAGAGAATTTAATATTAAAACATGGTGAAGGAATTATTGAAAAAGTTGAATTGTTTGATATTTATAGAGGGGACCAAATAGAAGATGGTTTAAAAAGTATTGCGTTTTCCATCATATATCGGTCTTATGAAAAAACACTAACAGAAGAAGAAGTTAATAAAACATTGAAAAATATTATTAAAGATTTAGAAAACAGTTTAGACGCCAAACTTAGAAGCTAAGAGGAGTAGATTTTTCTACTCCTTTTTTGAAAACTATAAGCAATAATTTAAATTATAATTATTAAGGAGGCTCTATTATGGTTAATAAAAAGAAGATTAACGTAGTGATTGATGGCCGCACCTTCACTGTAGTTGGTGGAGACAATGAAAGGTATATTAGAAATTTAGCATACTATGTAGATGAGAAAATCAAAAGCCTTTCTTCTAAGAATGAAAGATTAAGTCAAACAATGTCAGCCACATTAGCAGCATTTAACATAGCTGATGAGTATCACAAAGCTATTGATGAGTTAAATGATTTAAAAAACAAGGCCAAGGATCCACTGGAGAAATATAGCCATGTATTAGAAGAGTTAAATCTTTCAAATGCAAAGCTAGAAGAATTAGACTCCCTATGCAGTTCTTACAAAGAAGAAGCTGCTCTAAAAGAAAGGCAGAGAGATAAGGTAAGTAAAGAATTGCACGAAAATTTAAAAAAGTTAAAAGAACTATCTAAAGAACAGGAAGAATCAGAGAAGTTAATAGTTACTTTGCAAGATAGGAATTTCCAAAGTCAAATAGAATTAGTTGAGACAAAAAAACGATTGAATGAAGTATTAAAAATGTTAGATGAAGAAACAAATATGTTTAAGGAGAGAAAAGATAAGAGTGAAAAATAAAATAGAATTACTTGCACCAGTAGGGAGTATGGAGTCTTTACATGCTGCTATAGAAAATGGGGCAGATGCAGTATATTTAGGTGGAAGATTATTTAATGCAAGAGCTAGCGCCACCAATTTTGACAATGAACAATTAAAAGAAGCTGTAAATACTGCCCATTTAAAAGGCGTTAAAGTATATGTAACTGCCAATATATTAGTGGGCGATAGTGAAATGAAAGAAGTTTTAGATTATGTTAAATACTTATATGATATTGATGTAGATGCTATAATAGTTCAAGATTTAGGATTATTGAATCTTGTTAGAAAATTGTTCCCATTATTACCAATACATGCAAGTACACAAATGACAATAAATAATGAATATGGTGTTAAACTGCTAGAAGATGAAGGCGTTAAAAGGATAGTTTTAGCAAGAGAAACTGGGATAAATGAAATTAAAAGCATAAAAGCGAATACTAATATTGAATTAGAAGGTTTTATTCATGGAGCATTGTGTGTATCATATTCCGGACAGTGTTTAATGAGTAGCTTAATAGGTGGTAGAAGTGGAAACAGAGGAACCTGTGCTCAACCATGTAGAATGGCATATTCTATAGTGGATGGAACTGGAAAATTAGTTCCTAACTGGGATAAAAAATATGTACTAAGTCCAAAAGATTTAAATATGATCGATAATATTCCAGAAACTTTAGAAGCTGGGATTACTTCCCTGAAAATTGAAGGTAGGCTTAAAAAACCTGAATATGTAGCCACAATAGTAAAGAACTATAGAAGCGTTTTAAATGCTGGAAATGCTAGTATTAGTGATAATGATAGAAAAGATATAGCTCAAATGTTTAATAGAGGATTCACTAAGGGCTTAGGTTTAGGAGATTTTGGGAAGGATTTTATATCATTTGAAAAACCTGGAAATCAAGGGATAGTACTAGGTGAAGTAGTACGAGCAGATAAGTACAAAGTATATATAGACTTAAAAGAAGATATAATAGAAGGGGATATAATTGAATTCGAATTATCTAGCGGTGAATTAAAAGGAATTAAGATGCCTTTCCATGCTAAAGCTGGAACAAGTGTGTCCATGGAAAAACCTGGATATATTTTACCCAATACATTAGTCTACAAAAAAACAGATACTGCCTTAGTGGAAAGAGCTCAGGCATCTTATAAAAATCACACAATAGAATACCCCATAGATATGGAAATAGATATACATATAGGTCAATCTCCAAGACTGATTTTAATGTATAAAAATCATGTAATAATATCTACTGTAGAAAACAAGGTGGAAAAGGGCGAAAATATAAGCTTAACCCGAGAAAAAGTCTTAGCCCAATTATCTAAACTAGGTGATACAAACTATTATATAGATAATTTCACTATTAACTTAGATGAGGGATCATTTTTACCAATGAGTACTTTAAATATCCTTAGAAGAAAAGCTATAGAAGAATTGAATTTAAAGTTGGGAAACTATAATGAAAGAATTTTATTAGATGAAGATAATTACAATGGAAAGCGAAATGCTCTTTTAAAATTTAAAAAAGAAAAAACTCATAAAAAAAATAAATTAAGTGTGAAAGTAGATAATATAAATCAACTAAATGATTTGGATTTAAATAAATTAGATAGAATTTATATAGGCTTTTATGAAGGCTTAGAAGCACTAGCAAAGGAACTAAAAAATAAAGGCAAAGAAATTTACATTTGGACAGATAAAATCTTATATAAGGAAGACTTAGAAAAACTTTATAGCGTAATCAAGCCAATTGAGAACATTATTGATGGTATTTCTGTATCTAATATTGGTAGTTTAATGTACTTTAGAAAGCATTTTAAGCTAAAACTCCATGGAGACATAGGCTTAAATGTTTTTAACTCCTATACTGCAGAATATTTAGGCTCTTTGGGAATAGAGAGTATTACCCTGTCCCCAGAACTAAATTTAACACAGATAAATACTCTGTGGGAGAATACAAATCTTGAGATAGAAACCATAGTATATGGTTATTTACCCTCCATGATTACAAAAACTTGCCCTATGGCATTGGTGAAGGGCTGTAAAGATGACAATGATTGCCTGACTTGTAATTTTAGTAAGGGATATGGATTAAAAGATAGAATGGATGCAACTTTTTATATGGAAAGAAAACAAGGCTTTACTACAATCTATAATTCTGTACCATTAATGGTATTAGATAGTTTAGAAACTGTATATAAAGCTGGAGTAGGAACCACAAGATTAGACTTTACTAGAGAAACACTAGATCTTAAAAACATACAAACAGCCTTTTATGACTATGCTAATGGTTTATTAAATGAAGTAGAGGTAAGAGAGTTTGTAGAAAGATTTAGATTTAATCAAAAGATTACTAATGGTCATTATTTCAGAGGCGTAATGTAAATGAGGTGAGCTATGTGAATGAAAAGACATTAAAAGTTTTAGAATATCATAAAATTATAGAAATGCTTATTGGGAAAGCAGAATCTCAATTGGGAAAAGATAGAATAAAAGAAATAAAGCCACTTATCCAAATCGAAACAATAGAAGAATTACAAAAAGAAACAGAAGAAGCACTTTCTTTGTTAGTAAAGAGGGGAAATCCTCCGCTATATGGGATTCATAGTATTTCACAAGAGCTTAAAAGACTTGATATTGGTGGAAGCATTAGTCCAGGAGGATTAATAAAAATTTCCGACTCTCTTAGGGTTTCTAGGTCTTTAAAAACTTTTATTAGAGAAACTAAAGATGATAAAACTTCAGATCATCCTATAATCGAAAACTTAGTAGAAGGATTAAGTATATTTAAAGAAATAGAAGATGAAATAAATAGGGCTATTATAAATGAAAATGAAATATCAGATAATGCTAGTTCAACATTAAGAAGTATCAGAAGGCAAATAAGCAACAAAAATGATGCTGTGAAAGATAAACTGAATTCTATAATAGTATCTCAATCTAATAAAAAATATTTACAAGATAGCCTTGTGACCATGAGAGAAGGAAGATATGTAATACCTGTAAAAGCAGAGAATAGATCTCATGTACCAGGGCTAGTTCATGATATGAGTTCTAGTGGAGCTACTGTATTTGTAGAACCTATGGCTGTGGTTGAATTAAATAATCAACTTCGTGAATTAGAACTTAAAGAAAGAGAAGAAATAGAAAGAATATTAGCCGTTTTATCTAACATGGTAGGGATTCAATCTGAGTATATCCGAAACAATGAATATATACTTACAAAATTGGATTATATATTTGCAAAAGGGAAATTAGCCCTGGATATGAATGCTACCAAACCAATTCTTAATGATAAAGGATATATAAACATTAAAAAAGGTAGACATCCAATTTTGGATGCTAAAAATGTAGTACCAATAGATGCATACATTGGTCGTGATTTTACTTCTTTAATAATTACTGGACCAAATACAGGAGGTAAAACTGTAACCCTTAAAACAATAGGATTATTCACCTTAATGGGCCAATCAGGTCTACATATACCAGCAGACTTTAACTCTGAATTAGCCGTATTTAACCAAGTTTTTGCAGACATTGGAGATGAACAAAG
>CAYZDC010000035.1:13828-15199 GCA_964477045.1 uncultured Tissierellaceae bacterium
TATAGAACAAAGTTTATCCACATTTTCATCCCATATGACTAATATAGTAGATATATTAAATAAGGTAGAACACAATAGCTTGATATTATTTGATGAATTAGGAGCAGGGACTGACCCTACAGAAGGAGCAGCACTAGCTATGTCTATATTAGATCATTTGCTAAAGTTAGATGTAAGGACAATTGCTACAACACATTATAGTCAACTTAAATTATATGCCCTGACTACTGATAATGTAACCAATGCATCCGTTGAGTTTGATGTGGAAACACTATCACCTACATTTAAATTATTAATTGGAGTACCTGGAAAGTCCAATGCCTTTGAAATATCTAAAAGATTAGGTTTGCAAGACTATATAATAGATTATGCAAGAAATTTAATTTCTAAAGAAAATGTTGAATTTGAAGATGTTCTCCAAGCTATGGACAGGGATAGAAAGAAGATTGAAGAAGACAAGATAGAAGCCGAGAAACTAAAAATAGAAATTGAAGGACTAAGGCGGAGCTTATCCTTAGAAAAAGAGAAAACGGGAGAAATGAGAGATAAGATTATACAGAAAGCAAAAGAAGAAGCCCGATCAATTCTTAAAGATGCTAGGGAAGAAACAGAGTTAATTGTTGGGGAACTTCGGGATATATCTTCAGAAGTAGGTAAAGAAAGAAATAAGAGAATACAAGAAGCACAAGATATGTTAAAATCTAAACTAGGCAAAGTAGAAAGTGCACTGTCTAAAGATATATTAAATGTTAAATCCAAAAAAATTCCAAAGAATTTGAAAATTGGAGAAAGTGTTGAAGTTTTATCCTTAGGACAAAGAGGGACAGTACTCACCCTGCCTGATGACAACGGAAACTTAAATATTCAAATAGGAGTTATGAAGGTAAATGCACACTTAAATACTTTAAGAAGAATAGAATCTGATAATAGTGAAAAGAGTATTAGAAGTTCTAAGACAATAATGGGTTCGAAATCCAAAACCATAAGTACAGAAATAGATCTTAGAGGGATGAATATAGAAGAAGCTACAATAGAGATAGACAAATATTTAGATGATTCATATATAGCTGGATTATCAGAAGTATATATTATCCATGGAAAGGGTACAGGAGCATTAAGAGAAGGTGTAACTTCTTATCTTAAAAATCACCGACATGTTAAATCCTTTAGAATTGGAAAATATAATGAAGGCGGAGATGGAGTTACAATAGAGGAAGTAAAATAAGGGAGGAAATAATATGTTGGATTTTAGAGAAAAAGCAGTAGAATTAATAAAAAATCATATAGATGAATTAACTATTGAAGAAATCAATAATTTAATAGAAGTTCCACCATCTTATGATATGGGAGACTATGCTTTTCCAGTTTTTT
>CAYZDC010000036.1:0-14394 GCA_964477045.1 uncultured Tissierellaceae bacterium
CCATGTGCAATATTGGCAAATGGTCCACCATGGATTAGTGCTGGAGTTCCTTCTAGGGTTTGAACAAGGTTTGGTGCCATAGCATCTTTCATTAATAATGCCATTGCTCCTTCAGCGTCTAAGTCTTTAGCAAATACTGGTTCATTTTCATAGGTATAAGCTACGATAATTCTACCCATTTTTTCTTTTAATTCTTCTAAGTCATTTACTAGGCCAAATATTGCCATTATTTCTGAGGCTACAGTTATTTGGAATCCATCTTCTCTTGGAACACCATTTGTTCTTCCACCTAAACCTACTACTATGTTTCTAAGTGCTCTATCATTCATATCCATTACTCGACCCCAAACAACTCTTCTTGGGTCTATGTTCAATTTATTACCTTGTTGCAAGTGGTTATCTAATAATGCAGATAACAGGTTATGTGTTGAAGTTATTGCGTGAAAATCTCCTGTAAAATGAAGGTTAATATCTGCCATTGGAACTACTTGTGAATATCCACCGCCAGCTGCTCCACCTTTCATACCAAAACTAGGTCCTAATGATGGTTCTCTTGTAGCTGTTATAGCTTTTTTACCAAGTTTATCCAATGCCATGGCTAAACCAATATTTACAGTAGTTTTTCCTTCACCTGCTGGTGTAGGGCTGATTGCAGTTACTAATATTAATTTACCATCTTTTTTGTCTTTTAATTCTTCTAAAACGTCAAGGGATATTTTAGCTTTGTACTTACCATAGTGTTCTAATTGGTCTTCTCCTACCCCTAGCTTTGCTGCAACTTCACTAATTGGTAACATTTTTGCCTCTTGTGCAATTTGTACATCTGTTTTCAAAAAATCTCCTCCTATTTTTAAGTTAATTCTTTACTAATTAATTTACTACTTTTTATACTGCTTTACATCAGTATATCATTAGTAGCAGCTTTTTGGAAAGGAAAATCTGTATTTTTTAGATAATATTAAATTAATCCTTTAAAGCTATATCTTTTCTATAGCTAATCCCTTTAAATTTAATTTTATCTATATTGCTGTAAATATTATTTCTAGCTTCTTCTAAGGTTTCCCCCATAGAAGTAACAGAAAATACTCTTCCCCCATTAGTAATCAATTTATTATCTACTACTTTTGTACTATTATGAAATAATATTATACTGTCATCTAAATTTTCTAAGCCAGAAATTTCAAAACCCTTATCAAAATTACCAGGATATCCTTCAGAGTGAGCAATTACTGTTACACAATAGTCTTCATCCCATACTAAGTCCGTCTTATTTAATACCCCATCTATGGTCTTTTGAAACACATCTATTATATCTCCACTTAATCTAGGGATTAAAACTTGGGCTTCAGGATCACCTAAGCGAACATTAAATTCTAATACTATAGGCTCATCATCTACTATCATAAGACCTATGTATAAAACTCCCTTAAAGTCCATTTCATCATTAGAAAGTCCAAATCTTATATTATTTAATATGCTTCTTTCGATTTTTCTATTTAATTCTTTTGTAAGTATAGAACTTGGTGAAAAGCATCCAATGCCACCTGTGTTAGGCCCTAGATCTCCCTCAAGAGCTTTTTTATAATCTCTAGCTGTATCCATAGGGATTACTCTACCTTCAGTTACAAAGCATAAAAGAGAAGTTTCAATTCCGTCTAAGAATTCCTCAATTATAATTTTATTTCCTTCTTCACCAAATATCTTGTTTTGTAAAATATCCTTTAAACAATTATGGGCTTCTTCTTCACTTTCACAAATTACTACTCCTTTTCCACCACACAGTCCATCTGCCTTTATGACTAAAGGATAAGTATATTCTTTTAGTCCTTCTATAGCTTCATCATATTCTGTGAAGCTATTCCACTTTGCTGTAGGAATATTATAGTTGTTCATAAATTGCTTACAATATTCTTTGCTAGCTTCTAACTGGGCAGATTTTTTATTAGCCCCAAAAATTCTCAATCCATTTTTAATAAACTCATCAACTATTCCCAACCTTAATGGCTCTTCAGGTCCAACTATGGTAAGATCAATTTCTTTTTCAAGCGCAAATGCCAATAGTCCTTCTATATCATTGGCTTCAATGTCTATATTAGTTGCAACAGCACTTGTTCCACCATTCCCTGGAGCACAGTAAATATCTTTAACTCTTTTAGATGTGGAGATTTTCCAACAAAGAGCATGCTCTCTACCACCACTACCAACTACTAATATCCTCATTTTTGTGTTACCTCCTAGGAATCCTAATTTAGTTCTCTATTATATATTTTATCATATATTTTGGATTATACAAATGTTAGAAAATATAAACTGTTTTTTAGTTTTTCCTCAAAAAAACAAGCAACAGATTATCCATCTGTTGCTTGTTTTAATATGTCATTTTCTATGGTTTCTAAATTTTTGGTAAGCTCTTCTATAGAGCTTATTCTATAGTCTTTAAAGCTTTGGATTAATTCCATATTGGATGGGTGTAAAATATTTCCACCCAGTAATACTTTTGGAGTTTTATTTTTTAAATTACTTCTTACTGCTTCAACCAAATAGCTGGCACTATTTATTGAATTTTGGGTTAAAGCAGATAGGACTATTAAATCTATTTTTTCCCTTTTAATAGTTTCTAAAAGGGTCATTATAGGTATGCTTTTCCCTATAAATATTGTGTTCCATCCTCTATGCCTAAAATATTCTGTAGACATCTTTAAACTGATTATATGATCTTCTCCAGAGGGTGCCATAAAAAGGGCAGTAATACCTTTGGTTTTCTCTCTCACTTCTCTTTCTGATACATAGGAAAACAAATCCTCTATAATACCAGTGACCCAGTGCTCTTCTGCAATATTAATTTCATTTCTCTCCCATTTATCTCCTATTAGCTTTAATATTGGAAGAAATATGTGTTCTATTATAATTATAGAACTAATACCACTGGCACTAATATCTTTTATTATACTCTTTGCCTGTTCAGTATCCCCATTTAATAATATATCTGTTAAATGAAGATAAATTTTATTAATATCATATTCATGATCAATTTGTATTGGAACCTGTTCTATTTCTTCAAATTCACTTAGTCCCAAAAGATAGTCTACACTTATTTCCAGGTAATCTGATATTTGTTTTAATATTGAACTACCTGGAAACCTGGTATTATTTTCATAATTAGCAATGGTGGATTGGCCGACCTGGATATTATCCGCTAAATCACTTTGTGTGATTTTTCTAATTTTCCTAATATATTTTAATCTACTTCCAAAGTCGCTCATCCCTTCACCTCATCTTATATTATCCAAATATTCTTTTTTTCAATACAAATGCTGCTGCTAATGATATTATACTTAATGTGATAATGGTAGTCAACTCTATTACACCGGTTTTAGGCATTTCAGTATTTTCTTCCATAGCTTTAAGTGTAAAGTTTGATGGAACTAAAACTTTATCGATTACATGGATAACTCCATTTTCTGCTTCTATATCTGCTACTGATACGGTACTACCTGATACTTTAACCCCTGAAGA
Source organism: uncultured Tissierellaceae bacterium (assembly GCA_964477045.1). Taxonomy (GTDB): domain Bacteria; phylum Bacillota; class Clostridia; order Tissierellales; family Tissierellaceae; genus CAYZDC01. Next base: position 3,517 of record CAYZDC010000036.1, read on the forward strand.
AAGGTCAAACATTAGTTTTTCTCCATTAAGTGTAGCTGCTTCTAGACCATCTGTAAGGTCTCCACTCATTACTTTTCCTGATATAACATGGTATAGGAGTACTTTTGCTAATTCTGGTTGATTTAATAAATCACTAGCTGAAATATTTAAAGTTTTTAACAGGTCTTCAAATGCTGCATTTGTTGGTGCAAATACTGTGAGAGGTCCTTCTCCTTGTAAAGCTCCCACTAAGTCTGCTTTTTGTAATGCTGCTACTAGTATAGAAAAGTCTTCATTAGCTAAAGCTATATCTACAACTGTTTTAGGCATTTCTTTTGCTGGTTCTTCTTTTTGTATAGCTTTATCTAATTTAAAATCTGCTGGAACTAATACTGTATCTATAATGTGGATTACTCCGTTAGTTGCTTCAAGGTCTGCAGTAGTTACATTAGATTTATTTATTTTTACTCCCTCACTTAAGTCTACTTTTACCTTGTCACCTTTTAGGGTTGCTGCTTCTAATCCATTTGACAAGTCCCCACTCATTACTTTTCCTGAGACTACATGATATAATAATACATCAGCTAATTGGGGATGTCCTAATAATTGATCTGCTGTAATATCTAATTCTCCCAGTAATTTTGTAAATGCTGCATTTGTTGGTGCGAAAACTGTAAAGGGTCCTTCACCTTGTAGAGCTGAGACAAGATCAGCTTTTTGCAAGGCTGCTACTAATATACTGAAATCCTTATTACCTGACGCTACATCTACTATATCTCCTTCTGCTGCAAATGCCGGTACTGATATTACTAATACTAATGCTAATAATATACTTAAAAACTTTTTCATTGTAATCCTCCTAGTTAATTTTATATTGGTTTAATTTATTTTGTTTGTTCTTTGCTGTAAGGAAATAATATCACGTAATGAAATTAATGTCAAGCTTTTTTAAAATTATTTTTAATATTTCTTTAAATTTATTTCTCAGTGTGATATAATATAGTTGAGGTGATAATAAATGTCTAAAAATAGACAAATTCTAAAATATTTTCTTTGGACTGTAATAGTAGTTTCATTAGGAGTTTTATTATTTTCCACATATATAGGATTAAAAAGAATAAATGCCGAAAAAAGAATTGAAGAGTTTTCAGCGAAAATGGAAAAGCCTATTTCAAAATCAGAAAAACCTACAGAAGAAGATCCAATAGATGATAAAGTGTATTCTATAGACTCAAATCCACAAAAACAGTGGTTAGATATTAATTCAGATTATCAAGGTTGGCTTTCTATAGAAGGGACTAATATAGATTACCCAGTGGTTAGAGCAGTAGATAACTTTTATTATTTAGATAGGGACTTTTTAAAAGAAAAAAGCGAACTAGGTGCCATATTTATGGACTACAGAAATGTTGGAAATTTCAATGATAGGCATAGTGCCATATATGGCCACTTTACTTGGAATGGAAAAATGTTTGCAGACTTGCATAAGTATAAAGAAGAAGATTTCGCAAAGCAGAATTCAATAATTACTCTTAATACTCTCTATGGAGAAAAGCAATTTCAAATATTTTCTGTATATGTAGATTCAGCAAAGGACTATAGGTTAAAATTCCAATTTCTGGATGATAGAGAATATGAAGATTATTTAAAAGATTTACAAAATATGTCTATTTATGATTTAAGCTTTGATTGGGACCCAGACAAATTACTTATTACCTTAGCTACATGTAGCTATGAAGTAGGTGATGGAAGGCTGATAGTTCATGGAATAGAAAAATAGAGGCTAAATTCGGGGGGATTTGAATTTAGCCTCTATTCATATTAAATCAATGTTTGAAATGTCTGATTTTAGTAAATATCATTGCGATGCTATATTTATTTGCTTCTAGGATTACTTCAGGATCCTTTATGGACCCACCAGGCTGAATTATGGCTTTAATACCACTTTCACCTAATAGTTTTATGGAATCACTAAAGGGGAAAAATCCATCTGATGCTATTACCCCTCCATCTATTTTATCTCCAGCTCTTTTAATGGCATTTTCAACTGCCCAGTATCTGTTCACTTCTCCAAGACCAATACCTATAGTGGCTAAATCCTTAGCTATTACTACACCATTAGAATTAATATGTTTAGCTGATTTCCAAGCAAAAAATAAGTCTGATCTTTCTTTTTCTGTTGGCTGTCTTTCTGTAACTATTTCCCATTCTTCATGGAGCAATATATTGTCTTTTTCTTGTATTAATAATCCACCTAGAGTTTTCTTTAAGTCCCATTCTGGATAATTTCTATTTGTAATATCTTGTATTTGAATAAGTCGTATATTCTTTTTCTCTGTAAGTATTTCTAGGGCTTCTTTTGAAAAAGATGGAGCAATTACTACTTCTATAAATATTTTATTTATCTGTTGAGCTATTTCTTCACCTATTTCTCTATTAGCTGCTATTATGCCACCGAATACAGACTCCTCGTCTGATTCGTAGGCCTTTTTATAGGCTTCTAGTATATTCCCTCCACTTCCAATCCCACAGGGATTAGCATGCTTTACAGCCACTACAGTAGGGTCTTCAAATTCTTTTAATATTTTCAATGCTCCGTTAGAATCATTTATATTGTTAAAAGAAAGTGCTTTTCCATGTAATTGAACCATATCTTTTAAACTACCTTTTGTCCTGCTTACCTCATCATAAAAAGCTCCTTTTTGATGTGGATTTTCACCATACCTTAGTTCACTGTTTTTATTAAAACTTAAGGTAAGCTTGTCAGGGAATAATTCCTCATCAATTTTATTAAAATAATTAGAAATCAAACTATCATAATAGGCAGTGTAGTTAAATACCTTTCTAGCTAAGTATCTTCTAGTATTTAAAGATGTATGACCATTGGTTTCTAATTGGTTTAAAACTAGGGAATAATCCTTTGGGTCTACAATTACAGTTACTGCACCATAATTTTTTGCAGCTGCCCTAATCATTGAAGGTCCACCAATATCTATATTTTCAATTATCTCTTCATGGCTTGTATTTTTATTATTTACAGTTTCTTCAAAGGGATAAAGATTATTTACTACCATATCTATGGGTCTAATATTCATAGCTTTTATTTTGTTTTTATGGTCTTCATTTCCTCGCAGATATAAAAGTCCACCATGAATATATGGGTTTAAAGTTTTTACTCTACCATCTAATATTTCTGGAAATCCAGTCACATCTTCCACTGGGATTACTGGAATACCTGCTTCTTTTAAAGTAGCCTGTGTCCCTCCAGTAGATATTATCTCCCAGCCTAAATCTTTTAAGCCCTGGGCAAATTGAACTATTCCAGCTTTATCATAAACACTTATTAATACTCTTTTCAATTATTCTCCTCCTTTACAAGGACAATTCTATTTTGGACTTTTAAATTATTATCACAATAAAGCTTTATAGCCTGGACTAATATTTTGTGTTCTACTTGGAGAACTTTTTTGCTTAGGCTATCTACTGTATCATCTGCTTCCACAGAGACTACTTCTTGTAATATTATTGGCCCTGTATCTGTTCCAGCATCCACAAAATGAACTGTGGCTCCAGTGTATTTTACACCATACTTTAAAACTTCTTCATGCACTTTGCTACCATAATATCCAGGTCCACAAAAGCTAGGTATCAAGGATGGATGAATATTTATAATTTTATTATTATATTCCTTTACAAAATCCGGACTTAAAACTTTTAAATAGCCAGCAAGCACAATTAGTTCAATATCTCTTTTTTTAAATTCTTCTACCACTTTTAGATTAAACTCTTCTTCACTGGAGAATAGTTTTCTATCTACCCATAGGGTTTCTATATTATGCTTTTTTCCTCTTACTAATCCATAAGCATTTTCTTTGTTTGAAATTATTAGCTTTATCTCTCCATTAATTGAACCATTTTCAATATTATCTATAATTGCTTGAAGATTGGACCCTCCACCAGATATTAAAACTCCAAGTTTTATCCGTGACATATAACCAATCCTTTATCACCCTTTGTAATTTCTCCAAGTAAGGAATATGCTTCATCTTTTTCTTTTAAGAAGCTTTCTATTGCTTCTAACTCTTCTGCTTTTACCACGATTACCATACCAATACCCATATTAAAGGTTCCATACATTTCATCCTCTTGAATATTTCCCCACTTTTGTAGTAGATGAAATATTTCTGGAGTTTCTATTGTACTTGTATTTACATTGGCTTGAAGTCCATCTGGTAACATTCTCGGAATATTTTCATAAAATCCTCCACCTGTAATATGGCTAATTCCCTTTATTTGAAATTTTTCCAGCATTTCATAAACAGGATTTGTATAAATTCTAGTAGGCTTTAGGAGTTCTTCTCCAATTGTGGTTTGGAGTTCAGGAATAAAACTATCTACTCCTAAATGTTGGACTTCAAATACAATTTTTCTAACTAGGGAATAACCATTACTATGAAGACCACTTGAAGGCAGACCTATTATCTTATCCCCTGCTTTTATAGTAGATCCATTAATAATTCTTTTTTTATCCACAATACCAACACAAAAACCAGCTAAGTCATATTCATCTTCCTTATAAAGACCAGGCATCTCAGCAGTTTCTCCACCTATTAATGCGCATCCTGCCTTTACACAACCATTGGAAACTCCTTCTACAATACTAGCCATCTTTTCAGGAACTAATTTTCCTGTAGCTATATAATCCAGGAAGAATAAAGGCTTTGCCCCCTGACATAAAATATCATTGGCACACATAGCCACACAATCTTCACCTATGGTGTTATGTTTATCCATCATAAAAGCCAATTTTAATTTAGTACCTACTCCATCTGTACCAGAAACCATAACAGGCTCTTGGATATTCTCTAAATCCAGTTGAAACAAGCCAGCAAAGCCACCAATTTGGGACAATACTCCGGGTATATGGGTACGCTTTATAGAATCCTTAATCAATTGCACCTGCTTATAACCAGCTTCCTTATCCACGCCTGAATCCTTATATGTTAAACTCATAATATTCATCTCCTTAAAATAACAATTGACGATTGACAGTGGACAATGGACAATTAAGTTCAAGGTCAAAGCCGTTGACTCTTCATTAGTAAAGCTTATACTGATATCTCAGAGCTAACCAGATTTGTAAATTTTATAAATCTTGGTGTCATTCTGAGCGAAGCGTAAGAATCTACTCTTTTGAATTTCCATTGTTCACTGTTCGTTGTTCAATGATCAAAGGGGTCTGACCCCTTTGATCATTTTCTTTCAATAGGGTAATGACCACTGAAGCATCCCTTGCAAAATCCGTTTTCTTCACCTGCTGCTTTTACAATTCCATCCAAACTTATATAATATAGGGAATCTGCACCTATCAATTGGTTCATTTCTTCTAGGGTCAAATTAGCTGCCATTAAATCCTTTTCTGATGGGGTATCCATTCCCAAATGGCAGGAATTTATTACTGGTGGTGAAGAGATTTTTACGTGAATTTCACTAGCTCCTGCTCGCCTTAGCATTTCTACAGTTCTTTTAATAGTTGTTCCCCTAACTATAGAATCATCTACTAAAATTACTTTTTTACCTTCTATATTTTCTTTTAATACATTTAATTTTATTTTTACTCCTTGTTCTCTTAGTTCCTCAGTTGGGTGAATAAAAGTTCTTCCTACATATCTATTTTTAATTATTCCTTCTGCATAAGGGATTTTAGATTCTTCTGCATATCCAATGGCAGCTACAATTCCTGAATCTGGAGCTCCAATTACTATATCAGCTCTTTGCTTGGATTCTCTGGCTAATTGTCTTCCAGCTTCAATTCTAGTTAAGTAAATGCTTTTGCCATCTACCTTACTATCTGGCCTGGCAAAGTATATTAATTCAAATAAGCATAAGTTTCTTTGCTTTGCCTTGTGGCTAATAGTTTTTATTCCATTTTCATCTATTACCACAACTTCCCCAGGTTCAATATCTCTAATAAATTCAGCACCCATTGTATCAAAGGCACAGGTCTCAGATGCTAATACAAAGTCATCTCCCATTTTCCCTAGAGATAATGGTTTTATCCCATGAGGATCTCTGGCTCCTATTATTCTGTCATTAGTCAGCATTACTAGCCCATAGGATCCGATAATTTTATCTAGAGTTTTTATTACAGCATTGTTTAAGTCTTCCTTGTGGTATTTTGCCAATAGGTTTGCTATTACTTCTGTATCTAAATCTGATTGAAATATTGCTCCAGTATCTTCTAATTCATCTCTTAAACTATGAAAGTTTACTATGCTTCCATCATGAACTAAGGCTAAAGCACCTCTTTTATATCCAACTACCAGTGGCTGTGCATTAGTAGTATTTTGCCCTTCACCTTCAAAAGCATATCTTACGTGACCTATGGCAATATTTCCTCTTAGCCTTTCCATGATAACCTTTGGAAATACTTCATGAACTAATCCTAAATCCTTAAAATAGTCTAAAAAACCATTATTATTAACTGCAATACCTGCACTTATTTGCCCTCTATGTTGCAAACCATATAGGCCATAATATATTATTTGACTTACATTGTTTCTCGATTTGCTGTATATTCCTACAACACCGCTCATTTACGTCCTCCTTAAGAGTTTAGCTCTCTATTCATAGCTTCTACACCTTGAGCCATTTCTAGTTTGTATTCTTTGTATTTTGTTCTAAGTTCAGGATACTTTAAAGATAACATTTGAACAGCTAAGAGCCCTGCATTTTCTCCACCATCAATTGCTACTGTTGCCACTGGTACACCTTTTGGCATTTGGACCACTGATAACAGGGAATCCAATCCATCCATAGTAGAGCTTTTTGCTGGAATTCCTATAACTGGCAATGGGCTAATACCTGCCAACACTCCTGCTAAATGTGCTGCCTTACCAGCTATTGCAATAATAACTTCTGTTCCATCCTTTTCTGCTCCTTCTGCAAATTCCACTGCAATACCAGGGCTTCTATGAGCTGATATTACTCTTTGTTCATATTCTACACCGAATTTCTCTAATATTCCTACTGTCTTTTTAGCAATTTCTTTGTCCGAAATACTTCCCATTATTATACTTACCTTCATCTATTTTTCCCCCTATTTAAAGTAATTGATTCCTGATTTGAATATTTTATGGTAGCCTTCTATATTAATATTTTTATATAAACCCTGATCTATTCTATCTATCCCTGTGACAGTTCCAAAGACTCTACCATCTGGACTTGCCATGGATTCTATACCATCATAGGATCCCGTTGGGTTTTCATCTACAAATCTGGTAATGATTTGACCATTTTTTAATCCTTCTGGCCCCTTAGGTAAGATTATCCTTCCTTCTTTAGTAGCTAGAGCAGAAGTATAAGTAGAACTCAATTCCATTTCACTTACCCATGGACTTAAGTTTGATACTAATTCCACATCTACCATTTTACTCACAAAGCCTTTTGAATCATTTGGTGCCATATATATAGAAGGTTGATCGATCTTTGTGATTTGGCCACTTTCTATAAGGCCTAATTTTATTAAGGCTGTAAATCCACTACCAATACCAATCATGAGGCCATCTCTCTTATTTAAATGCTGATTTATAGCTTCTTTTATAAGTGGGTTATCAAACACTACTTGCAGTAGTTTTCCTCCAGTTTCTGGCTCATCTCCATATAGAGACCCATTTGGTAGGGCTATAATTTGTGAATCTTTAATCTTATTAGCAAGTTCAATATATGCCTCTTCTATAAAATCCTGGGATTGTGTGTTAAATACAAAAGTTTCCACATGACCACCAGCTTTTATAAATGCTGATTCTAAGGTATATTCTCCATGGGTACCAGTAAATATTGGTATTAAAACTTTAGGTTTTTTAGTTTTAAGTCTATTTATTGTTACAGGACCATTTTTATAGACAACATTATTATTGATTACTAACTCACTATCTCTTATTGGAAATACATCAGCTAAAGGTTCTTCATAGGATTTTAGCAAATCTTCTAGAGTTATTTCTTCCCCATTTATTTTTATAATTTCTTCTTTTATAGTTTTTCCTAGAATTTTTACATGTAAATCTTTTAAATCATCTATACTAGACCCATTACTTAATTCCAATACAAGGGATCCATATTGTGGAAGGAATAATTCTGCTATACTCATATCCTCTAACTGAACTCCAATTTTATTCCCAAAACTCATTTCTGAAATGCTTCTAGCTATCCCACCTCTTTTAACAGTAGATGCTCCTAGTACCAGATTATTATCTACTAGCTGCTTGATCTTAGAGTAGGTCTTCCCTACCTGGTCTAAATCTAATAAACCATTTTCTCCGATTTCTGCTTTGATTAATACTACTTGGTTACCTACATCTTTAAATTCTGTAGATATTATACTTTGAACCTGGTCTACAGCAACAGCAAAGCTTATTAAAGTAGGTGGTACATCTATATCTTCAAATGTTCCACTCATACTATCTTTTCCACCAATACTTGGAATATCCCAAGCTTTTTGAACTTCATAAGCACCTAATAAGCTTAAGAAAGGCTTACCCCATTTTCTTTCATCCATTCCTAGTCTTTCAAAGTATTCTTGAAGTGTTAATCTAATATTTTTATAGTCTCCACCTAGAGCAACTACTCTTGCTATAGATTCTATTACTGCATAGTATCCACCATGGAAGGGACTCCATGTTGATAAATCCGGATCATAGCCATAAGTCATTATAGAACAAGTACCTGTCTCACCATTTAAAACAGGGATTTTACTTACCATTCCTTCAGCTGGGCTGGCCTGGTACTTCCCACCATAAGGCATTAATACTGTGGCTCCACCAACTGTTGAATCAAAGTTTTCTACCAAACCTTTTCCACTTGAAGTGTTAAGTGAGTTTAAATTGTTTATAAAATCCTCTTTCAGAGATTTTCCTTTTAGATGATTTGGTAAAATGTCTAAAAAGCTCCTCTTATCAGGTTGGCTAAGTTGTACTCCAATTTGCTTTCTTATTCCATTAGTGTCTAAGAACTCTCTTTTTATATTTACAATTTCTTTTTCATTCCAAATCATTTTTAATACAGGTTCTTCTAGAACCCTTGCAACTATAGTTCCTTCTAAGTCTTCTGCTAATACTTCACTCATAAAGTGAAAGAGATTCTCTTCATCTATGACTACAGCCATTCTCTCTTGTGACTCTGAAAGGGCTATTTCTGTACCATCTAAGCCTGGATATTTTAAGGGTACATCTTCTAATTGGATTAAGAGTCCATCTGCTAATTCTCCTATGGCAACTGCAACTCCACCAGCACCAAAGTCATTGCAAACTTTTATCATTTTAGAAACCTCTGGTTTTCTAAAGAGTCTCATGATTTTTCTTTCAAGTGGTGGATTTCCCTTTTGTACTTCTGCTCCACTGGTATCCAAGGATTCTTCTGTATGCTCTTTAGAAGATCCTACTGCTCCACCTAATCCATCTCGGCCTGTTCTTCCCCCTATTAATATTATTAAATCTCCTGGCTCTGCCTTGCCTCTATATACATTTTCTTTTGGAACAGCAGCAACTAGTGCTCCACATTCCATTCTTTTAGCTAGGAAGCCTGGATGGTATATTTCTTTCACATATCCAGTTGCTGCACCAATTTGGTTGCCATAGGAACTATATCCTTCCATTGCAGTTGTGGTAATTTTTCTTTGAGACAATTTACCCTTTAATGTATCCCCAAATTCTCCTCTAGGATCACCTGAGCCTGATATTCGCATGGCTTGATATACAAAGGATCTACCAGATAGGGGGTCTCTTATGGCTCCACCTAGGCAAGTACTAGCTCCGCCAAAGGGTTCCATTTCTGTAGGATGATTATGGGTTTCATTTTTAAACATAAGCAGGTATTTTTCTATCTCACCATTAACATCTACATCTATTTCTATAGAGGCTGCATTTATTTCTTCTGTTTCTTCTTTATCTTCTAACAAGCCTTTTTTCTTGATTTCCTTCATATTAATTGTAGCTAAGTCCATTAGAGATATGGCTCTATGTTTTTCTCCGTAAACACACTTTCTAGATTCTATATAATTTTTTATGGCTTCTTCAAATACCCCTTTATATTTGCCATCATCTATTTTTACATCTGTAATCTCAGTCATAAAAGTAGTATGCCTACAATGGTCTGACCAATAAGTATCTATTAATTTTAATTCTGTTATGGTAGGATCTCTATTTTCCTCCAAAAAATAGCTTTGACAGTAAAGCAAGTCATCCATATCCATAGCAAGGCCAAATTTGTTTTTTAAACCTTCAACCTGTATTGCTTTCATTTTCGTAAATCCATAGATTATTTGAATTTCTTCACTGTTTTCCACTTCCTTTTCATAGTGAAAACTATCTAATTCTACTTCTCTAGCTTCTATGGAATTTATATAATAGGATTTAAATACCTCTAATTCTTCTTCTGAAATCCCCTCTATTATAACCACTTTTGAATGCAGCACATCTATTGGGTCTTCTACTATAAAATTGTTTATAAGATTTTGGGTTGAATCTTCTCTTTGATTGAATTGTCCCTTTAAATATTCTACTCTAAATAAGATTTCACCCTCTTTTATAGGTGGTCTATCATAGTAAATCAGATCAATGCTTGGTTCAAATAAGACCCCTTCTACAATTTTCTTCACATCATCATCTGACGCATGGATAAGGTCATATAAGTTTATTACTCTAATATTTTCAATTGTATTTAACCTTAAGTATTCACGACTAATGTTCATTAAATCCTTTGCTTCATTATTAAAATCCTGTTTTTTCTCAATAAACACTCTTTTAAAATCCACTGTATTCCTCCTCAAAAACAAAAATAGCCCAGTAGGGCAGGTCAAGCGAAACCTACCCGACTGGGCTTTTATCCCTTCGGTGTAATACT
>CAYZDC010000037.1:0-14335 GCA_964477045.1 uncultured Tissierellaceae bacterium
TTTATTCTCTATTAGCAATTTCTACTTTTGTAATGGGCGAATCACCTTACAAAAATGTATTAGTTAATGATTTAGTATTAGATAAAGAGGGTAAGAAAATGTCCAAATCTAGAGGAAATACAGTAGATCCATTTGATTTATTTGATAAATATGGAGCAGATACATTGAGATGGTACTTAATTCATGTATCTCCACCTTGGTCACCAACTAAATTTGATGAAGATGGATTAAGAGAAGTGGAAAGTAAATTCTTTAGATCTCTTAGAAATGTTTACAATTTCTTCTCACTATATGCAAATACAGATGAGGTAAATCCAAAAGACTTCTTTATTGAATATGGGGATAGACCTGATACAGATAAATGGATACTTTCAAAATATAATAGTTTAATTAAAAATGTAAGAGCTAATATGGAAGAATTTGAAGTAACAAGAGTGGTTAGAGATATACAAGATTTTATTATAGAAGATTTATCAAATTGGTATATTAGAAGATCCAGAAGAAGATTCTGGTCTACAGAGTTAGATGATGATAAAAAAGCAGTATATAATACTACCTATGAAATACTAGTAGGACTATGCAAAATGATAGCTCCATTTGTACCTTTTATTGCTGAGGAATTGCACCAAAACCTTACGGATGCAGAGTCTGTTCACTTAGAACTATATCCACATTTTAATGAAGAATTAATCGATTTAGAATTGGAAGAAAAAATGGACTTGGTTAGAGACTTAGTAGGACTTGGTAGAGCTTCAAGAGAAACAGTTAGGATAAAAGTTCGACAACCAATAAGTGAAGTAGTAGTTGATGGTAAGTATGAAGAACAAATAAAAGACCTGGTACCATTAATAAAAGAAGAGCTAAATGTTAAAGAAGTAGTATTTGAAAATGATCTATCTCAATTTATGAACTACTCATTAAAGCCAAACTTTAAGGTTGCTGGTTCTATACTTGGAGGAAAGATTAAATCTTTTGGTAAAGTTCTTAATGAACTTGACCCACGAGACACAGTTGAATTGTTTGATAGAGGAGAAAATTTAGTGTTGAATTTAAATGGTGAAGACACTGAAATCCTGAAAGATTATGTAATGGTAACAATATCTTCTAAAGAAGGTTTTGATGTTGTTATGGAAAATAATTTATTCGTAATTCTAGACACAACACTAACTCCAGAACTATTAACAGAAGGCTATGCAAGAGAATTTGTATCCAAAGTTCAACAAATGAGAAAAACTAATGGATATGAAGTATTAGATAATATAAATATCTACTATGATGGTGGAGATGAAATAAAAGCAGCCATAGAAGAATACCAGCAGTTTATTAAATCAGAAACACTGGCTTATGAAATAAAAAGAGTGTCTGAAGAAGATTTGGAAAAACAAGATTTAAATGGTGAAATGACAGGAATTAGATTAGAGAAAATATAAAATTTACAAGGTAGATAATGAAAATTATCTACCTTGTTTTATGTAAAAATAAAAATAAAATATATTACTTTACCGCGTTAACTTACAAATGTTTTGGGTATAAAGTAATTATCATCTCTTAACAATCATATACATAAACCCTTACACAAGTCGTAAATACCCCTTTAGAAATATGAGGAGATGATAAAATGGCTGATTCAAAGGTATTTAAATTAGTTGAAGGTGTTACCGCTGAAGGAATTGCAAAAGCTATAGAGAGATTCTTAAGAGACAAAAAGAATTTATTGGCAGAAACTATAGAAGCACCTGAAGGTTTTTTGGTACAAGCCAAACAAGAAGATAAATTAAAGAACTTATCTGGAATGGGTATGGCAACACAAGTACAATTGATCCCTTCCGGGGATATGGTAACAATTAATGTTGGTGCAGGAAAATGGACTGATAAAGCAGGAGCAGCTGCAGCTGGTTGGTTTTTATTCGCTCCTTTAGCCGTTACTGCAGGTATAGGTGCATGGACACAAAAGAAATTACCTGAAGAAATATTCCAAGTAGTTGAAAGATATATTATGAGTGGAGGAAAAAATGTATCAGTTGATTTTGGTGCAGGTGACAAGGTTACAGAAGATAAAGTAATTTGCCCACACTGTAAAACTATTAATAATAAAAGCAATACTTTTTGCTCAGACTGCGGCACACGTTTATTGCATGATTGCCCAAGTTGTGGGGCAAGTGTATCACCAGATGCAAAATTCTGTCCATCATGCGGACATGATTTAGCAGTAATGGAGGTTCATATAAAGCTATGTGGGAATTGCGGACATGAAATGGATGAAAATGAGCAATTTTGTTCCCAATGTGGAACTAAAGCTGAATAATATATAAAATATCCTTCTTAAGAAAATTATTTTCTTGAGAAGGATATTTTATGTAAGGAATTTGGGTATCATGTATACCAGTAAGGTATTTTAACAAGATATTGTAGAAAAGGAGAAATTTAAATGAATATTTTTACTATAGGCCACTCAACCCATAGTCAAGAAGAATTTATCTCACTTTTAAGAAATTACCATATAGAATTATTAGTAGATGTAAGATCCTATCCAGGTAGTAATTATGTTCCTCAATTTAATAAAGAAAATATGGAAATTTGGATACCAGAGAATCATATTGAATATATTCATATGAAAGAACTGGGAGGTAGAAGAAAAGGAAACAAAGATTTAGATCAATCTTTAATAGATGGCTGGGAAAATCAAGCTTTTAGAAACTACGCTGGATATACTTTGACTCCAGAATATGAAGATGGTATAAATAGATTAATCTCCTTAGGAGAAAATAAAACTCTATGTTATATGTGTTCGGAAGCTGTTCCATGGAGATGTCATAGATTGCTTATTTCAAATACATTAGTTTTAAGAGAGATTAATGTATATCATATTATCAGTGAAGCAAAAACCATAACCCATGAACTAGGTATGTACGGTGCAAGACCTGTCATAGAAGAGGGTAAATTAATTTATCCAAAATATCATAATAAATTGGAGGAAGATATAAATGCTAACTAAAATCTATTTTGTACGTCATGCTCAACCAGATTTCTCTATAAAAGATGATATGATAAGACCTCTAACAGAGAAGGGCATAAAAGATTCAAAGAAAGTAACAAGAGCATTATTAGATAAAGAAATTGAACATATTTACTCAAGCCCTTTTAAAAGAGCTATTGATACTATTGAAAATCTTGCAAAAAACCTAGAGCTAGAAATAAATGTAGATTATGATTTCCGAGAACGAATTGTAGGAACATGGGTGGAGGATTTTAAAACATATTCTCAACACCAGTGGGAAGATTTTGATTTTAAAATATTAAAAGGAGAATGCTTAAGAGAAGTACAAGAGAGAAATATAGGTGCTATATTTAGAGTTTTAGACCAGAATTATGGAAAGAACATAGTCATTGGAACTCATGGTACTGCACTATCTACTATACTGAACTATTTCGATCCGGATTTTGGATACAATGACTTTTGGAAAATAATAGACAGGATGCCATATGTTTTGTGTTTTAATTTTAAAGGGCAAAGATTAGTACATATAGAAGAGATTGAAATACTTTGATAGAATAAAAAAAATATAACAGTGGGGACTGTCCCCACTGTTATCCAACTATTAATCTTAAAAAGAAAAATGTTCCTATTAGTATTACAAACATAATAGGTGCGTAGAGTTTATACTCTTTATATAAATCTATTGTATTGACCCCCATTAATTCCACAGTAAATGCTTGGCACAAATGCAATGGAGAAAAGTAATATCCCATAAAAGCAGATACATATGCAAAATACACATAAATATATAGCATATTAGTAGATAGAGTTAATCCAGATATCATTGGCAGGATTATAGCTAAAGATGCTCCTTGATTTCCAGTTACAATACCAAAGAATAGGGAGGTTACAAAGAATATAAGCAATGTGTAAAAAATACCATTACTATTATTAAAGAGAGTAATAAATATATCTAATAAACCATCCATATTTGATATAATCTCTTTTATAATCAAAATTGCTATCATAGTTAAAATAGTATGCCAGCTTATAGATTGAACAAGAGTTTTAATGAAATTATTTTTATCCCCTAAAAAGTATACTATAACCAGACTTATTAATAATGTTATATAAAAAGGAAGCCCCGTAGATAGGGTAATTATAACCGGTACATATATTGGAGATGTTAATATACCTAATTTTATTAAATTGCTTCCATAATTTTCTCTTTTAGTATGGATATCCACCTTAATATTTCTTATAAATAAAAAATATCCAGTTGTTACAATTAAGGATACAAATAAAATATTATAAAGTATTATTCTGCCTATACTTAAATCGGGAAAACTAGATGCTACGATTAATAAGCCTGTAGAGAAAGGCATAACAAACATGGCAATATGTCTAAATATAAGATTTATGGCTGCTCTTTTTGGAGGAGTGATTTTTAATTCTTCTCCTATATTGTTGATAAAAGGAGCAGATAAGAGAGCACCACCTGGAACAACTAACAAACCAATAAAAGCAGGTATAATCATTAAAATGTTCTTTTTATTTTTAATTAGTCCTTCTAAAGTTTCAACTATACTTTCTAAAATCTTATAATGGCCCATTAGCCCACCTAAGATACTTACCATCATAACTGTAAGAATGGTGGAGCGAGAAGCAGAATTTAAAAACACATTAAAAATTGAATTAGCTACATTATTTATACCTATATTTGAGAAAATACCTAAAATTCCAGCGATTATTAAAAGAGTGTAACTCAGTTTAACTTTCTTTTTAATTAAAATTGGAATTATTGAAAACGAAATTATAACAACCAGTAATTGATACATTTAATATGTCTCCTTTGAATGTTTATTTGTCCAATTAAGTATAACATAAAAGACTGGGGCATTATACTAATCTTGAACAAAAAATTCCCCCAGATTAAGGGAGAATTTTTATTAATCTTATATAAACATAGTTTTTATTTCTAAAAACTCTTCTAATCCATATTTTCCACCTTCACGACCTATACCTGAATGTTTAAATCCACCAAAAGGTGCTTTGTGAAGTTGAGAACCATTATTTATTACTATGGTTCCAGTTCTGATTTTATTTGCTACTTCAAATGCTTTTTCTTCTGGCCCAAAGACTCCTCCAGAAAGCCCATATACACTATCATTGGCTATTTCTATTGCCTCTTCAACACTATCATATGGGATAAGGGATAAGACAGGACCAAAAATTTCATTTTGTGCAATTTCCATATCATTTGTAACATCAGTAAATACTGTAGGGCCAATAAAGTAGCCTTTAGACTCTTTTGGAACTTCACCTAGTAACAACTTTGCCCCTTCTTCAATACCTTTATTTATATAATAACTTACTTTATCAAATTGCTTTTGAGAAGACACTGGACCTATGACTCTATCAGCATCAGCAGGATCTCCAAATTTATAATCTTTAGTCATTTCTAAAATCAAGTTTTCTATTTCCTTTTTTTCTTCTCTTGGTACTAGTAATCTACTATAAGCACTACAAGACTGACCAGTATTAAGATATACTTTATCCAAAGTTTTCATTAGGGCTAATCTTTTATCTGCACCCTTTAGTATTATTGCAGCAGACTTGCCCCCTAATTCTAAGGACATTCTTTTTACATCATCAGCTGCTAATTTTGATACTTCAATTCCACCTTTTGTGGACCCTGTAAAAGTTATCATATCAATATCTTTATGCTTTGCTAACACATTGCCTACTTCTGATCCTCGGCCAGATACCAAGTTAAAAACTCCCTTAGGAAAATTTGCACGATCGATTGCTTCTGTTAAAAGAAATGCAACCAATGGAGTCTTTTGACTAGGCTTTAAAACCAAGGTATTCCCAGCTAGCAAAGCAGGGGTTAATTTTTTTATGATTTGGCCTAAAGGATAATTCCAAGGAGTTAAAGCTCCAATTACTCCCACAGGTTCCTTAAATATAATATAATCTTCGTGTTTTTCTTGGAATTCATAGTCTCCGATAATATTTAAATGATTTTGAATATCATCTAAATATGGCAGTACATGAGAATTTTTAGCAAAACTAATTCCGCAACCTAATTCTTTTACAATAGTTTCAGCCATAAGATCTACTTGCTGCTTTAATTCTTCCAAAAGTTTGTGTATTAACTCTATACGTGTATCCATAGAAGAAAATTGCCAGGTTTTAAATGCTTCTTTTGCAGCAGCTACTGCTAGATTTACATCCTCTTCATCTGCAGCAGGAACACTTCCTATAATCTTCTTATTTGCAGGGTTTTCAACTTCTATAATTTCTTTGCTATGGGGTTTAACCCATTCTCCGTTAATATACAATTTATCAAAATTCATACTATTCCTCCTAATATACTTAAATTAAATAAACTAACTAAGACTTTCATAAAGAGTGTCCGTTTTAGCAGCCATTATAAAGTCATTTTCGTGTAAACCTTCTATTTTGTGGGTCCAGAATTGAATAGTAACTTTTCCCCAAGACAGGCAAATATCTGGATGATGTCCCTCTTCCTCAGCAGCTGCACCAACTTTATTAGTGAAGTCTAATGCTTCTTGAAAATTTTTAAATTTAAATTCTCTTTCTATTTGTTTGTCATCCTTTACTTTCCAATTTTGGTTTAAATCTTTTAAAAAAGTTTGTATTTCATCTGAATTTAAAGGAATGGCGCCTATACTACATGGAACACATTTCTTTGAAGTTAATTCACTCATAATTACACCTCCAGGATATAAATTTCCATCATATATACTTATACCCTAATATAATATTTATAAAAAGCTATTACTAAACTTTAAAGAATTATAGTATAATAATGGAATTAAGGAGGGAGTTTATGACCAAGACTATAGGGACTAAATATAAAGACTTTAAAATTAGATTTGCTAGTGAAAATGATGTAGGGCTAATTTTAGATTTTATAAAAGAATTAGCAGAGTATGAAAAGTTATTAAATGAAGTAGTTGCAACAGAAGAGGTATTAAAAGAATCATTATTTGTAAAAGAGGCTGCTGAAGTAATTATAGCTGAATATAAGGGGCAGCCAATTGGTTTTGCCTTATTCTTCCATAATTTTTCTACTTTTATTGGAAGACCAGGACTTTACTTAGAAGACCTCTATATAAGACCAGAAATGAGAGGTAAAGGTTATGGTAAAACTTTATTAGCTTTTCTTGCAAAACTGGCTTTAGAGAGAAATTGTGGTAGATTTGAATGGTGGTGTATAGATTGGAATCAGCCATCTATAGACTTTTACAAAAGCATAGGGGCTATTCCCATGGATGAATGGACAGTTTTCAGAGTGGCAGATGAAGCTCTTCTTGACTTAGCAAATGAATTCCATTAAAAAAGCAATCGTAAAATTTTCTCATTTTACGATTGCTTTTTATTTTAAATTATTCTTTTCGATTACCAGCTTAATATCTTCATAAGAAATGTCTTCTGATAACAATTCTTTTATCCCTTTTAACTTTTCCAATCCAGCTTGATTAATAGCTGATAATATTAGCTCTTCCTTAAAAGGATCCTCTATAAATTTTTCCCAGTGAACTATTTGTCCGTTTTTATGGCAATGGGATAAATGTTCTATAATAGTGTTTTTAGTATATCCCCTTATTTGAGATATTTCAGCTAAATCAGGATTATTTAGGTAAAGTTCATAAGTGGCATTATATCTTTCGGATAAACTTTCACTTCTTGTATATTCTTTTTTTATAACTTTTATAGGCTGGATTTTATTTTCCATGGAATATTCTTTTATAATCCCTAAAAAAGCTTCTCCATAGGTCTCATATTTTTTCAACCCAACACCTTTAATGTTTAATAATTCATTTTTATTTTGAGGAAAATAGCTAGCCATTTCATTTAGAGTAGCATCATGGAATATCATAAAAGGAGCAAGCTTTTTTTCCACTGATATGGAGTATCTTAATTCTCTTAGTTTTTCGTATAATTTCGCATCGAAATTTTCTAAAGCAGACTCATTAGATTTAACTGGTTTTCTTTTTTGCATTAAATGCTTTTTATGGAATATTGTTACTTCACCTCTTAAGATTTCACCACTTTTTGCACTTAATTTAAGAATAGGAAATTTGTCTGCAGTTATATAGATATACTCTCTAGATACTAAAGTCATTATTATTTCTCTTAAGGTATCCTCAGAATATTCTTTCATAATTCCATAAGTTGAAACCTTATCTAGGCCATAGTCCAGTATTTTTTTATTTCTAGAACCTCTTAAAGTTTGGATTATAGTAGATGAACCAAATCTTTCATTTACTCTATAGATACAAGATAATATTTTCTGAGCTTCTATTGTAATATCTATCATTTCAGATTTATCTAAGCAATTTGCACAATTATTACAATTTTCATCTTCTACAGTTTCTCCAAAATAAGTCAATATACTAGTTCTTAAACACTTATTAGTATGGCAATAGTCTATAAGATATTGAAGATTTTCATAAAGTAGTGTTTCTCTTTCCTGAGACATAGAATTATATTGTATTAAAAGCTTTTGCTTTACAATATCAGATGGAGAATATAGTAAAATACAATCACTAGCTTCCCCGTCTCTTCCAGCTCTACCTGATTCTTGGGAATATGCTTCCATATTTTGAGGCATATTATAATGAATTACAAATCTTACATCAGGCTTGTCTATTCCCATTCCAAAAGCATTTGTAGCTACGATTATCTTAACTCGATTATAAATAAAGTCCTCTTGGTGTTGTTGACGTTGCTCACTATTCATACCCCCATGGTAGGCCACCGCAGAGAATCCAGATTTTTGAAGTTTCTCAGTAAGGCTTTCTACAGTTTTTCTAGTAGCGCAATATATAATTCCAGATGCACCTTTAGAGTTACTCTTTAAATAATCTATTACAAAAGACGATTTATCGCTTACTTTTGTTACCCTATAAAACAAATTTGGTCTATCAAATCCAATAAGGGATTCTACTGGATTTCTAAGACCTATTAATTGTTTTATTTCCCGGACGATTTCTTTAGTTGCAGTAGCAGTATAAGCAGCTACTATTGGTCTATTGGGAATAGAATTTATAAAACGGGGTATTTCAACATAAGATGGTCTAAAATCATGGCCCCATTGGCTAATACAATGGGCTTCATCTACAGCTATCATGGACACTTTAATATCTCTAACTAAGCTTATAAAAGCATAGGAATTCAAACGTTCTGGAGCTACATATATGATTTTATATTTCTTTTCTCTTATATCTTGTAGCCTTTCTAATAACTGGACATCACTTAGAGTGCTATTTATAAAAGTACCCCTTATACCTACTTCATTTAATGAGTCTACTTGATCTTTCATTAAAGAAATAAGTGGAGATACTACAATAGTGATTCCATCTAATAAAACTGCAGGCAATTGATAACAAAGAGATTTGCCTCCCCCAGTAGGCATTATGCCTAAAACATCCTTGCCATTTAATACACCATTTATTAATTTTTCTTGTCCTATTTTAAACTCATCATATCCAAAATAGGTTTTTAAAGGGCTATAAATATCTATAATTATCACTTCCTTGTTATATACATTATATATGATTTAGTCATAATCTCCAAAAGTATTCAATGATCTTAGATGAAAAAACATTATATTAAAGATTCCATAATAACGGGTTTATCTACTACAATACTATTATTGCTTATAATAGAATCATATACTAAAATTTCTACCCCATTTTCACTGGCTAATTTTAATGTATTTGAAAAAACCTTATCCATATGGTAGTTTGGCATAAATGATTTAGGACCTTTCATTTGCAATAAGAAAAATATAATTCCTCTATAACCTTGTTTTACAGCTTCTATCATTTCTAATACATGCTTGGATCCTCTATCTGTAGGAGCATCAGGGAACATAGCTACCTTATCTTGCTCTAGGGTTACACCTTTTATTTCAACAAATCCTTTATCTTTATTTGATTCAAAATAAATATCAAATCTAGAATTACCAAAAGTTACTTCTCTTTTTAAATGGCTTAAATTCTGGAGTCCTAATATTCTATTTTCATTAATAGCTTTAAATACAGCTGCATTTGGAATTTGAGAATCCATATTAATTAGCATTTCATCTTTCCAAACAGCAATTAAAGAATACTTGGTTTTTCTATTTAGATTGTGGCTACAATCTTCTAAAACTACTTTAGCGCCAGGGATTAATAATTCTTTACACCGGCCAGTATTTCTAACATGGACAATTTCTTCTTCTCCATGGATTAATACATGAGCTATAAATCGATTAGGCCTTTTAAGAAATATAGCTTCTATTACTTTTTCATATTTCATATATTTATTCTCCTCTACTTTGTGTTATTATTATATGTATATCATATTATATCATTATTTTTAATAATGGAAGGACATAGGTATATATGAAAATATAATTGATAGGCAGAAATTTTAGATGGGAGGATTATTAATGGAAAGATTAAATGAATTAGGAATAAAATTAAGTGAGATGGAAACAAACATAAGTAAATTAATGTGGGTTCAATACACAGTAGGTTATGATTTTGGCATAAATCAAGCTTATGAAAAGTTAAACCATTATCTACAAGACAAAGATAATTACAACTTAGTACTTGAATACAAAGATAAAGACCTAGGGTCTAAAGATGAAAGACAAGTGGAAATTGCATATAATGCAATAAAATCCTATCACTTAAGTGATGAATTAAATGAACTGAATTTAGAAATTCAAAAAAAGACCAATGAATTATCAATGATACTTAATACTTTTAGATTTAAATTGGATGACAAAGAGGTTTCTAGTGTTGAATTATCTCAAATATTAGCCAGTGAAGACAATAGAGAATTAAGGAAAAAAGCCTACTTTGCTAGAAATCAAATAAATCAACCTTTAATTGATGGTGGCTTTATTCAATTAATTAATATGAGAAAAGAATATGCTAAGCTTTATGGGGATGCAGATTTTGTTGAACATAGTTTAAAACAAAATGAACTAAGTACTTCCATATTTAAATCTTGGAGACATGAAGTAAAATCCAGAAAAGAAGATATAAACAAAAAAAGAGGAGAATATGCTAAGAAATTTTTGAATGAAGATACAATGATGCCATGGGACGGAGCTTATATAGCAGGTAAAATTGCACCAGCTCAAAATACCACTGTGGATATGTCTAATTATTATAGAATTCTCAGAGATTTCTTTTTGAATTTCGACTTAGATATAGATAAGTTCAATATTACTTATGATATATTCTCAAGAAAGAATAAATCAGAGTGGGGATATAATTTTCCTATTAAAGATGGTGTAGACTCTAGAATCTTAGCAAATGTAAAAAACAAATACCATGAATATGGGGTTCTACTTCATGAGACTGGTCATGGAATACATTCATCCTTAATGAATCCTGATGAAATATTATTAAATAGAGGGGTAAGTGGAATAATCGCTGAAGGTATTGCCAATTTATTTGGAAGTTTTTTATATGATGAAATGTTTTATAAAAACTTCTTTGTTGAACCTGTTGAAGAACAGTTTAAGGAATTAATAGAATTCCAAAAGATAAATGGATTAAGAGCCATAGGAGATATATTCTTTGATCAAGAGCTATATAGAAGTGATATTAATTCCCTAGATGATATTTATGATTTATATTTTAAGATTAATGAAGAATTATTTGGAGATAAAAAATTTGACCAAGCGGCACCATTTGGCTATAGAATCCATCATACTACTCATCCAATATATTTACACAACTATTTTATGGGAGATGTAACTTGTGAAATGTTGAAAAAGGTATTTTATAAGAGATATGGGGTAGAGTCAATTTCTGAAAAACCAAAAGAATTTGGAAAGTTCATAATAGAAGAAGTTATTAACCCTTCTGGATTATATAAGTATGAAGAATTATTTAAGAAGATAAGTGGGGAAGAATTTTCTCTTAAATGGATATTAGAGTAAAAATATATGATAATGCTAAACCTTCATAAAATAAGTGGAAAATAATTTCCACTTATTTTATGAAGGTTTTTTATTCTTTAAAAACCTAGCCTGAGCGGCTAGGTTCAAAAGAGCAAATACTTGATACAATTAATGTAATAGGAAAAATGCTTGAAATTATAAATGTTTATAGGATTAAAAGGAGGTAATATAATGGTAGCAGTGAAGAAAAAAAAGACCCAACAATTTACAATCTTACACTCTAATGATATGCATGGAGATTTCCTAGCTGAGGTTAGGGAAGGTTCAGGGCACCTTATTGGAGGGTTGGCTCTTCTTTCAGGATATCTAAACAAAGTTAGGGAGGAAGAAGAAAATGTACTATATGTAATAGCTGGAGACATGGTTCAGGGATCTGTAATCGACTCGGAATACAAAGGTGTATCTACAATAGAAATAATGAACTTCCTTTCCCCTGATGTGGTTACTTTAGGAAATCATGAATTAGATTATGGTCTTCCTCATTTATTATTTCTTGAAAAGGTAGCAAACTTTCCAATAGTAAACGCTAATCTCTATATAAAGCAATATGGGAAAAGGCTCATGACTCCATATAGAATTATGACCGTAGGAGGTTTCAATATATTATTTATTGGTATTATTACAGAAAAAGTTATGGACTCAATTGCCCTTGATCAATTAATTGGTACCTTTGTTTCCATAGAAGAAGCATCTGAGGAAATCGGAAAAATATGTAACGCCTATAAACATGAGGATATTGATTTAACAGTTGCTCTTACTCACATTGGCTTTGAATCAGATGTTGAATTAGCAAAGCTTTTAAATCCAGATTGGGGAGTAGATCTTATTATAGGTGGGCATTCTCATACTATTTTAGAGCAACCGGAAAAAGTAAATGATATTTTAATTGTTCAGGCAGGAGTAGGAACAGACCAAATCGGAAGATTTGATATTGTAGTATCAGATGAAACAAATTCAATAATCCAATGGAATTGGGAATTAGTCCCTATAAATAATGAAATTGCAGAAGCAGACCAAGCTTTAGAAGATTTCATAGATGGGTATAAAAATAAGGTTGATGAAAAATACAATGTTATAATAACACGTTTTTCAAAAAAACTTATCCATCCTAGAAGAGAAGAGGAAACAACCTTGGGGAATATGGTTGCTGATGCACTGGCAGATGTGTCAGAAACAGATGTCATCCTTATTGGTTCTGGATCTATCAGAGGCACAGAACTGGGGCCAGTAGTAACTTTAGGTTCTTTAAAGGCCTGTTTTCCTTATGGGGATAATTTAACCAAATATTCCATTAATGGAAAACAATTGAGAAAAATATTCTCTCATATTTTGCGCATTGAAAATAGGGATGGAGAAGGAGAGTGCTTTCAAGTCAATGAAAGAGTTAAGGTTGTTTATTCTGAAGTCCAATCAAAGATTTTATCTCTTACTGTAGATGAAATTGAAGTAGAAGATGCTCAAAATTATAGTATTACTTTGCAAGGCTATCATATTGCTAACTCAATTACTAACCTGGGTATTTCATATGAGGAATTGACCTCTAGAAAAAGCCCGAAAGTAGTAACTACTTCAACCTATCAAGTTTTAGAAGAATGGCTAAGACAACATCCAAATATATCTAGGCATATTGAAGGAAGGATTGTTTTTGAAAGTTAGGTTTGATTTACCGCTTTACATTCTAAAATTAATATTAAGAATTTTGCCATAAAGTATTGCTTTATTTCCATTTATTAGCTAGACTAGATTAAAGAAATTAATAAATTCCTATTAATTTTAAAACCGCTATATATTTAAATGTGAGGTGAAATATGACTAAGTTTAGAATGGTAGCCGATGATTTAACAGGTGCAAATGCTAATTGTTCCTTGATGAAAAAAATTGGATTAAATGCTGCAACTATTTTCAATTTAGACGAAAATCTTCCAGAAGAGTATAATGTAATAGCTTTTACAACAAATTCTAGGGCTATGGAGTCAGATGAAGCTTATATCAGTGTGAAAGAATCTTTAGAAAAGCTAAAGTCAAATGAAGTAGAGCTTTATTCTAAAAGAATAGATTCTACTTTAAGGGGAAACATTGGGGTCGAATTAAATGCTTTTTTTGATGTGTTAGGGGAAGAATATATGGGAATAGCAGTTCCAGCTTATCCTACAACTAATAGAATAGTTGCCAATGGAATTATGTTTGTAAATGGAGAATTATTATTAAGTAGTGATGCAGGAAGGGATGCTAAGACACCTGTATTTACTTCAAATGTAATAGACATCTTTAGAAAAGAATTAAATTATAAATCTGATATAATTTATATTGAAGATGTAGAAAAAGGTATAGATTATCTATCTGAACTTATTAAGGAAAAG
>CAYZDC010000038.1:0-14296 GCA_964477045.1 uncultured Tissierellaceae bacterium
CGAAACCTACCCGACTGGGCTTTTATCCCTTCGGTGTAATACTACATAAAATAGCATCTGTACCGCTTGGTCCAGCAGGATAAAACCCCGGAACCCTAGGTACACTTTCCCTCATAGTTAAGTGATTAATGGTCACTTAATAGAAACGTCTCAACCCTATTATGAGACTTATATGAGTATGTTATTTAATCTAATTAAATACTACCATAATTAAAGAATCTGTCAAGCAAATTCAAATCATGATCCTAATTATAATTTATATTTATAGTCTTACTTTCTCATTTTTAACTATTTACTACATTTACTGATTGTCCTTTTAAATATTCTACTAAATTATTAACTGCAATATTCATAAGTCTTTCTCTAGATTCTATTGGTGCCCAAGATATATGAGGAGTCAGTATACAGTTTTTAGCTTTTAATAATGGATTATCCGGCTTAATAGGTTCTACAGATACTACATCAAGTGCTGCCCCAGCTATTCTTTCCCTATTTAAAGCATCGGCTAAGTCATCTTCAACTATTAATCCACCTCTAGATGTATTTATAATCATTACATTGCTTTTCATCTTGTGGATGGACTTTTTATTAATAATACCTTTCGTTTCATCAGTTAAAGGACAATGCAAGCTTATAAAATCTGAATTACCCAATAATTCATCTAGTTCTACATATTTCATATCCTTGTTCTCTAATTCTTTTCTCGGATTATTAGCCATAGCAATAACCTTCATTCCAAAAGCCTGAGCAATTTTACCAACGCTTTGTCCAATTCTTCCATATCCTATTATTCCTAAAGTCTTTCCAGACAATTGGATCAATGGGGATTCCCAAAAACACCAATCTGGACTTTTGGACCATTTCCCAGCTTTTACTGCTGCATTATGAATTCCAACATTATTTGTTAATTCCAGTAATAATGCAAATGTCATTTGAGCCACAGAATCAGTTCCATAGGTGGGAACATTGGTTACTGTTATGCCCTTTTCTTTTGCAGCATCTATATCAACCACATTATACCCAGTGGCTAAAAGGCCAATGTACTTTAAATTTGGTAATTTATCTAACGCCTTCCTACTTATGGGAGTTTTATTTATTATAATAGCATCTGCATCTTTACTTTTCTGGACTATTAAATCTATATCATTTACATCATAAGATGTTCTATCATAGACAGTTAAATTTCCTAAATCTTCAAATCCCTTCCAAGATAAATCCCCTGGATTTAAGGTATACCCATCTAATACTACAATTTCCAATCTAATCTCTCCTTAATTTCAGTAAATCTTCTCTGGCTTTGTAAAATTTGGCATTAATTCTGGCGCATATTTATATAAGCTTTTTATCCAATCTTGATTTTAATGCCCCATTGTCAATTCTCAATTGTCAATTGAATCTAAAGCCTGCTCTAGATCCTCAATAATATCTCTATAATCTTCTAGACCTACAGATATTCTTACCATACTTTCTGTTAAGCCAAATTCTGCTAATCTTTCTCTTGGATATCCTCTATGGGTAATGGCAGCTGGTAGTTGTACTAGAGTCTCACAATCTCCTAAACTTACTGCTATCTGAGCTAATTTTAAACTGTCTACAAATTTACTAGCAGCTTCTAGTCCACCTTTTACTTCAAAACTTATCATAGCACCAAAGCCAGTCATTTGTTCTTTGGCTATAGAGTGTCCCTTAAATTCTGGGAGACCAGGGTACATTACTGAAAGGATTTTATCATGATTATTTAAAAAGTTTGCCACTTCTATGGCATTTTTTTCATGTTGCCTCATTCTTACTCCTAGTGTTTTTAATCCTCTTAGGAGTAGCCAAGCATTAAAGGGACTCATTACTCCACCAAATTCACACATATAATTAAACTTTAAATTCATAATATAATCTTCATCTTTAGATATTGCCACTCCAC
Organism: uncultured Tissierellaceae bacterium; assembly: GCA_964477045.1. GTDB lineage: Bacteria > Bacillota > Clostridia > Tissierellales > Tissierellaceae > CAYZDC01. The sequence continues at coordinate 1,919 of CAYZDC010000038.1, forward strand.
CTACTACATCTCCATGACCACAAATGTACTTAGTTGCACTATGAACCACTACATCGGCTCCCAAGCTTAATGGGTTTTGAAAGTAAGGAGAAGCAAATGTATTATCTACTACTACTTTTACTCCATTTTCTTTGGCTATTTTGCTTACAGCTTTTATATCTATTATAGACAGATCTGGGTTAGATGGTGTTTCGAAAAATATTAATTTTACATTTTCATCTATTGATTCTTGTAAGTTATACAAATCAGTTAAATCCACTATTTTATACTTTATATTATATCTAGGTAATAATTCAGTTACCACACTATAGGATGAACCATAAAGGGTTTTATGAACTATTATTGTTTCCTCTGGTTTTAATAGGGAAAATATTGTTGAAGAAATAGCAGCCATTCCTGAAGCAAAAGCTACAGCTCCTACTCCCTGTTCTAGTACAGCCATTTTGTCTTCAAATAATCTTAAAGTCGGATTGTTGCCTCTTGTATAAACATAATCATCACTTTCAAAACTCATAACCTTATTTGCATGTTCAATACTATCAAATACAAAGGTTGAAGTCTGAAATATAGGTGGATTAAGGGCATTTTCTGGATGCTTTCCCTTTTGTCCTCCATGAATTGCTCTTGTATCAAATCTAGCCATTTTTTTACCTCCTTATTTATCCAATAAAAACATATCTCTAATATAAACCTTTCCTTCTACATCTTCTATTGTTTTTATTACAAGCCTATTGTTATCATGATAATCTATAAGAACATAATTATCCATGGTATATTGAGTGCCAATTTTTGCCTTAAGTTCATCAAACTTTATTAATAAATCCTCTGGGTTGCCTGGATCCAAGACTTGGGTTAGGAACCCATAGTCATTATGATAAGCTGCAATTGAAATGGCACTGGCAAAGTTTCTGGCATAGTCTGCATTATTCTTTAATTCTTTGGATTTACCATAAAAATACATATTTGTTACGACTAAAATAATTATGATTGCTATAAGCAATTTGTTAATTAATTCCTTTAGTTTAAGATCTTTCATAATACGCCTCCTAAAGTTTAGTGCAAAAATAACCGTCCCCGGTGCACCCTTATCAAAAGCTTTAATCTTCTTTTAATCTTCCAAAAATAGTTTCATCTAATAAAAACATATCATCCATAAGAACCTTTCCTTCTTCATTTTCAGTTGTTTTAATTATTAAACTATTACCATTTTTATAATTTATAACAACATAATTTTTCAGCCCATATTGCCTGTCAATTTCAGGTTTTAATTCTTCAAACTTTTCCATTAAATCATCTGAATTGCTAGGATGCATATTAGATGTTAGAAATCCATAATCATTATCAAGGGCAGCTATTGAAATAGCACTGGAAAACTTTCTAGTATAATCTAAATTTCCTTTTATTTTTTTATATTTAGTGTAAGTATAAGCGTTAGATACTATTAAAACAATTATAATTAGCGTAAGAATTTTAATAACTAAATCCTTTAATTTGCTATTATCCATATTTTACCTCCCATTTAAATCCTACCACTTCCTGAAAGACTTTGCTATATAATTAACATAAATCTATATCTAATCTGTAACCCCTTTATTACCCAAATAAATATGACAACCGATATAGTAGTATATTGTATCTCAGTTTGTGAACTATTACTGTTTCATCTGGTTTTAATAGGGAAAATATTATGGAACTTATAGCAGCCATTTTTTTACCTCCCATATATTATCCTATTTATTATATTTATAATTTGTATATATTTATGATTTCAATAAAATTAAAACCCCTACTAGTATAACTAATATGCTTACAGCCAACATAATAATAGCATGTTTTTTATTATTTTCTTTGTATAGACCTTTGGCATCAATACTATGTAAAATTCCTAAACCTAAAAGCATATAAGGAGTTAGATAATAATCCGTACTAAGAGATACTAATCCCATAAAGATTATAATTAAGGCAAATCCAATTTTAAATTTCTCCAAAACATCACTCCCTATTAATTGGTGCAAAAAGAACCGTCCCCGGCGCATTCTGATTGTCTTTATTCTATCAAATATCTATAGTATTTCCTATCAATTAGTTTTTACTTCTTACTTTCCGGGTAAAGATTAACTATATACTTAAAAAAAGTTTTCACCTCAAAAGGAGGGCTTAATTTGGAGAATTTCATGGACCGATTGCTTACTGACCCTACTACGCAAAAATTTCTTATATCTTTTGTTGGTATTTTATTAATCTTACTATTTATTAGACTAATAAAGAAAAGTTTGTTTAATCATATTAAATCAGAAAATTGGTATAAAACTAGGAAAATGATAAATGCATTAGGATATGTTTTTGTAATTATTCTATTAGTTGTTATATTTAGTGATTCATTAGGTGGATTTGCAGTAACCCTTGGCTTTGCTGGTGCTGGTATTACTTTTGCTTTAAGAGAAGTGATTACAAGTGTAGCCGGTTGGCTAGGAATTCTAGGTGGGGGATTTTACAAAACAGGTGATAGAGTTCAACTAGGTGGAATTAAAGGAGATGTTATAGATATTGGCATATTAAGAACAACGGTTATGGAGCTAGGCCAGTGGGTAGATGCAGATTTATATAATGGTAGAATTGTAAGGATAGCCAACAGCTTTGTATTTAGTGAGCCAGTATTTAATTACTCAGCTGATTTTCCATTTCTTTGGGACGAAATCAAAATACCTATTAGATATGGAAGTGATTATGAATTGACTAAGAAAATTTTAGATAAAGCTGCTAATAATATAGTGGGTGATTATACAAAGCAAGCACAAGTCCATTGGAATAAAATGGTTAAGAAGTTTATGATTGAAAATCAAAGTATTAATTCTACAGTCACTATAGAAACTACAGATAACTGGATAGAATATACTCTTCGTTATGTTGTAGACTTTAAAAAAAGAAGGCAAATTAAAAGTGCTTTATTCACAGAAATCTTAAAAGAAATCGATAATTCCAAAGGAACCATAGAGTTCGCTTCAACAACTATTGAAGTTAAGTCAAACCTTAAAACTGATATATAAACAGTCTCTCTTTATAGTGCTTAAACAACATAATTGCCTGTTTTTCAATCTGTAACCCCTTTGTTACACAAATAGGGGCAAAAAAATATATAATTGGTCTTAGATAGGAGTGAGGTATATGAAAGTAAAATCTCTTTTCATCCTTACTATAATTCTCATCTTAGGTATATTTGCATCAGGCTGTAGCGGTTCGAAATCACTGCCTGTAGTAATACCCTTAGAAGAGTCAGTTAAGGAGATAATAATATCAAAAGGAGACAATTATGATTTTCTTGAAGATGAATTATACAATATAAAAATAGAAGAGCTTATTCAAAATATTTTATCTAAGTTGAAATCCTATAAGATTACATATAAAGTAGGAAATTTAGATGAAGATAAAATTCCTGAAATAGTAGTTTTTATAGAAAGAGATCCGGAAGATACAGAAGACCAAGGATCCCTACAAGTCTATAAATTTAACGGTGAAGGATATGCTTTAATTGATGAGATCTCCATGAACTATGATAATTATAATTATGGAATGGAAATCGGCAAAATATCCCAAAATCAAAATGGCTTGTTTTTAAATAATCAAGTAGGGGCCCATTCAGCTATTACCTATGGTTTCATATTAGAAGATGGCAAACTTAAAAGTATATTAAATGATAAAAAATTAAATTTATTATCTGTATACACCAGTAATGAAATTGCAGATATTGATCAGGATGGTATATTAGAATTTAGTATTTTTACCATTGATCCAGAAACCGTAGAACAAAGTGCTGTTGGATCCGATAAAATTACCTTATGGTATAAATGGGATGGAATTGATGGGGGTGTTTTAACAAAGGTAGACAGGGAAATTCCAAATTTAGATTCAGATATTAAAGTTTTCAGAAGTATAAAGTCTTTGATTCGCTCAAATGAAAAAAGAGCCCTTAATGAATTGGTTAAAAATAGGTCTGATTTGTCATATCTAGATAATACTCTTCTATTACAAGATTATATAGAAGTATTAGAAGAAGGATTAAGTGAAAGAAATTTAAAAGTTCAAGAACTTTTTAGCAATTATCAATCTGGATATCTTTTAAATGAATATGGATTATCTATTGAAAGATTAAATGAATTAGAGTATTTAAATAGAGAAAAAACACTTGTAAATGAATTGGAGTTAAAAAATTTATTAATAATGAATTTAAACCTAGGCTTAAAGCTAAAAAGCTCCACAGGTAAGTACTATTATGTAATTGATTACAAGAGTTTAAATGAAAAACTAGGTGATACAATTTCAAAAGAATATAGGGATTATTTGAATATATTAGCTTTAGATACTAAGGAGCCCTATGCAATAGGTGACAGTTTGTTAATAGGATTGGAAAAGCTAGGAGATAGAATTCCTATCTTAGAGAAATTTATAATAACCTATCCTTATTCTAAATATATTCCAGAAGTAGAACATATATATAGTTTATACAAGAAGTCCTTTATATTTGGAGATATTCATAATCCAAATTTTCATGAAGACTCACATAAAATAAAAGATGAAATATTAGTTCATTGGCAAAATTTCATCCAAACTTATCCAGACTCATATTTTGGAGATAAACTATCTGATTTATTAGAAAATATTATTGAAAATCAAAATGTGATAACGGATGAAATCCTTTCAGATTACAAACATCTGTATTAGCACCCAAAAACCCCTATCTAGTATTTTATGCAAAATATTAGATAGGGGTTTTCTATACATAGTTTTATTCAAATATTACATTAGTCTCAAAATTATCATAACCGGATAGGGCTTCATAAAGTTTTGCATATGTAGCTTCTTTATATGGCTTTAAGAAAATAAATCCTATCCCAAATAATAAACCAGCAAGTATATCCCAACCTATAAATGATACGTTCAAAACAAACATATCCCACTTATGTCCATGAGTCATTTGCCTACTTAAGTCAATAGCTTCCTTAGTTGATAGATTAGGCTCTTGGGATAAAATATATGGAACCATGCTATATTCAAAAGTCTTAATTATTCCAGGTATTATTAAAAGTAAGGTCCATAGTACAAGATAAACATCTCTTAAGAACATGGTTTTTACAATTCCAAAGTATTCTTCTCTGTTAAAGACAGAAAATAAATTTCTCACGGAAACATCTTCTCTAAAACCCCTAAGAAAAAACCTAGATTGTCCTACTTCTAAGGCATATCCAACTGTTATCATCAGTATAACAAACAATAAGGTTACAAATGCAAATGTAGAACCTGCAATAATAAATAAAGGACTGCTTCTCCCAAATGCTTTAAAAATATTATTAACAAAGAAATTATTAGATGGAATAGCAATACCTCTATCACCTAACTGTTGTTCAAATATTGGTGGTTCAAATGATTCTACATCAACATTGCTATTAGAGTTAGAAGATCCACTCCCCCCTACTATTAAGACTATAAGGCATACTAAAAATGCTTTCCAATAATGCCTTCTTAAAAAGTCCTTTGCAGCATTTTTTAACCCAACTCGTGTCCACATATAATCCTCCTCCCTACTCTAATATCAATTCTTCATTTAATCTATCCTTACCACTTAGTCTTTCATAAAGTTTTGCATATGTAGCTTCTTTGTAAGGAGATATAAAATATGCTCCTAAACCCAGTAGTACGTATCCTAATATATCCCATAGGATAAATGATAAATCTAATACAAATATATCCCACTTATGTCCACTGGTCAGTGCTCTACTTTTTTGAATAACCCCATCAGGGGATAAATATTCTTCACTGGCTAAAATATAAGGTACCATTCTATATTCATAGGATTTTATAATTCCAGGTATTAAAAATAACAAACTCCATAATATTGTATATAAACCTCTTAAAAACATGGTTTTTACTACATTCCAATATTCCTCTGGGAAATCAAAATAAGACCATAGAGTTTTTGTATTTGTATCTCCTTTAAACCCATCCAAGAAAAATCTAGCTTGTCCTACTATTAGGGGCGACCCAAAAAAGATGGTGAAAAGAATGAATGTTATACTTAATAATAAAAATAATCCATCTGGTATAAAAAAAACAGGACTAGAAAATGTTTTAGAAGCTATAAAATTAAAAACCCTATTTTCTATCTTTATAGGGGTTTTAGTAGCCATAAAAATTATCCCTTCTTTCTCCATATAAAAGTCATGTTCTTCTCTAGTTAGATTGGTATTTATATGGCTAGTTGTCAGCAATAATACAATTAAACATACCAAAAATGCTTTCCAATAGTTGTCTCTTAAAAAATTCTTTGCAGAGGACTTCAGCTCTTCCCTACTCCACATTAAATCATCTCCTTTGTATATAGTTTAACACAAATAAAGAAATGATTCCATAACCGGATATAAATAGTTTGTAAAATTAATCCTAGACATATGATACTTAATATTCTAAAATGTAATTAACTAACAAGTGTAAAGGAGATGATTTTTTGGAATATAGAAACGCCACAATTGATGATATTCCAGCAGTAAAAGAATTACAACAAAAGTATCATGTATCCACAATTAGTGATGAAGACAGACCAGATGGATTTGTTACTACACTTTTTACAGAAGAACAGTTCAAAGAATTAATAGAAAAGGAAGATGGACTAGCTATTGCCTGTGATGGTGATAAAGTTGTAGGCTATGCTATGGCTGCTTCTTGGGAATATTGGTCAGCATGGCCATTGTTTCAGCATATGATAAAAGATTTACCTGATACAGAATATATGGGCCAAACTCTTTCATTAGAAAATTCTTATCAATATGGACCTATTGCTGTTCATGCAGATTATCGAAATACAGATGTATTTCCAAATCTTTTCGAATTTTCAAAAGAACATATGAGTAACAGATACCCTATATTAATTACCTTTATTAATAAAGCAAATCCTAGGTCCTATGGAGCTCATGTTAAAAAACTAGGACTAGATATAATCAAAGAATTCCAATTTAATAATAACAATTATTTAGAATTAGGATTTGATACAAGTATGAAAACCCCAGGGTCAAATATATAAGTTAATTTAAATAAAAACAACGGGCCAGCAGAGCTAGCCCCTACGCCAAACATAATCAATGTAATCATGGTAGGGGCTAGCTTCGCTGGCCCGGCCTTTATTCTATTTCTTGAAACTGTTTATGGATTAATTTTTCTAAAACAAAATATAATACCAGGCTTGATATTATAAACACTAAAAACAATCCTATAAATATAAATCCTATATCTACCTTATCTAATATTTTAAAAACTAAAAATCCTAATCCACCTACATATATACTGCCTAGCCCCATTCCAATTAATACATTTAAATTTTGCTTCATAGCCTGTTGTGGATTAGTCCAAGTTAGCATTGGTCTAATTATATCTATTGTCATTCCCATCATTGTCATTGGGATACTACCTAATAGACCTAGAACTATTATTAAAATAATAGATTGTATATTTATCTTCATTACTATGGCTAGACTGACTAATAATGCTATTAATCCAATTAATTGAATCCCCAGCGATGCCAACACTCTACCAAATATCTGATCTTTTGCTTTTATTGGTAGGGTTCTTTGAATCCACAGGTTTTTGCCTTCCCTAGAAAATGTGGTAGCACCTATACTGTTTAACATACCTAATGCAACAATAAATCCAATTCCAACAAGTGTTATTAAATCCGGATTCATTTCAATAATTTGAATTAAAGTATTCATAGAATCATCACCACCAGAAATAGCTGGCATAATAATTAATATTGGAATAATAATTACTCCTCCAACTGAATTCATAAGGTATATTGGGGTCTTAAATAGCATAGTTAGTTCTTTTTTAGCCAAAGCTATATATGGTTTGCTTTGCCTGAAAGAGGTCTTTGAGGATAATCTTTTTATGCTTTTACCTTTGTTTGCACTTACTTCAATATTACCTATTAATCCATCAAAAAATAATCGCTCTGACAAAAACATCATAATAAAAAAGCTTACTAACCCTAAGACTACAAATAATAGGAAATACAAAACACCAGAAACATTTAGGTAATTTGAAAGGCTTAAACTTGCCCACATGGCTGGCGGAAATACTAATCCCAGTTTCTTAACCAATAAATTTGAGTCCTTTACTAAACTTACCATAAAATCCTCACCCTGCATAAGAGCATTTTGAGCTATTGTGTTCATTTTAAATTGAAAATAAACCATTAATACTAAAAAAACCACTGCCCCAATAATTCTAAGTAAGTCTTTTCTCCCACCAATGTTTGTATATTTCATAAATAACATTATTAAAATTGAAGATAATACTAGGGGTATGACTGGAACCATGATTATTAACAACAATGCATAAAGCCAATAAAGAATTCCTTCTCCACCTTTTATACCATAAATTAATACAAATGGTAATATAATAGGCAGCGATGTTAGGTACTCACTTACCATAAGGACCATAAACTTTGATCCTAGTATATGGGATGGTTTAATAGGAAGTGGCACTAACTGTTCTAAGTCATTAGAGAAATAGTATTTACTCATAACATAAATTAGTCCAAAGACAAATACCAGTACTGCAGATGCTAAAAATCCTAATAATAAAAACATGGACCTTTGTCCTATATCACTATAAATATCATACATAAAACTTACCCCTTTTACCAAAAAGAAGTATGTTGGTATTAGAGATAACATAGCTATTCCAAAGATTACTATTTGCCATCTATTTTTTTTATTTTTAAAATTATAAGCTATAGAGGACCAACCGAATGTTGAAATAAGGTCTGTTTTAATTAATGAAATAATTTTACTCATCCTTGGTCAACTCCAAGAATATATTTTCCAAGCTAGACTCTTTCTTGGCATTAGATCTTAATTCTTCCATAGTTCCCATAGCTACTATTTTACCCTTATCAATTATAGCAATTCTATCACATATTTTTTCAGCAACTTCTAATACATGGGTGGAGAAAAATATGGTTTTCCCTTCATCACACATTTGTTTCATAATCTCTTTAAGGTTAAAAGCAGACTTTGGGTCTAAGCCTACCATTGGCTCATCTAGTATAAATAGGTCTGGTTCACTAATTAAAGCTGCTGTAAGTACTAACTTTTGCTTCATTCCATGAGAATAACTACCTATTATATCTCCTATGGCATCTTTTATATTGAACATTTCCAAGTAATAATCCATCTTTTCTTCTCTATCTTCAGTTGAAATTCCGTACATATCAGCTATAAAATTCAAATAGTCTATACCTTTTAATTTCTCATATATCTCTGGATTATCAGGCACATATGAAATCATACTTTTAACTTTTAAAGGCTCTTCCCATGCATTAATTCCATCAACTATAATTGTTCCCTGGTCTGGTTTTAATAGTCCTACAATCATTTTTAGTGTTGTAGTTTTTCCAGCTCCATTAGGTCCCAGAAACCCAAATATTTCTCCTGATTTTATATCCAAACTAATATTATCTACAGCCTTTACGGCACCCTTGTTATATGATTTTGAAATTCCTTGAAGTTTTAACAATATACCCACCCCCTTATATCATATATATCATAATATATTGATAAAATTTGTACAAGAAATAATTTTACTATTAAAAATAAAAACTCTTCTAAAATACCAGAAGAGTTAGTTGTACTATTTAAATTTAACTGCTGTTCCATAGGCCATTACCTCAGCTGCTCCTGCCATAACTGATGCAGATGCATATCTAATATTTACTATGGCGTCAGCGCCCAAATCTGTTGCTTCTACTACCATTCTTTTCGTTGCCAGGGCTCTAGCATCATTCATCATTTCATTATAAGCTTTAAGTTCTCCACCTATAAGAGTTTTAAATCCTTGGGATATATCTTTCCCCAGGTTCTTAGACTGGATTGTGCTACCTTTGACAATTCCTAGCATTTCAAACTCTTTACCAGAAATATAATCAGTATTTACTAAGATCATCCTCTTCCCCTCCTTTGATTTCTTCGATTCTTTCATGAAGCATATAGATGCTTAATCCGATTAAAGCTATGGCAACAACAATCAATACTATTTTCATAATAATAGGCAATTCGTCTATATATACACCCATCCACACATAAATGGAATAATAAAATATTATTAAAACTGTAATTAGAATTGGTGCCATAAGTTTTTTTGTCTTTTTTTTCAAAACCCTCTACCTCTCTTCTTAGTCAGCAATAGCTGCTTGAATGGCTTTATCCTCATTATAATCTGATCCTATAGTAGCATCAATTTCTATATCAGGAGTAGTTTTGGTTTCCTGATTTATAGTTCCATCTGCATTTATTACAAGCTCTCTTGAATAACTAAAAGCAAATTTACTATTTCTTAAAAAAGCAATTGGAACATCTTCAAAAACACTATTACCACCTGTGGTCTCTCCTACTAGGGTAGCAAAATTTGTATCTTGAGCAAAAGCAGCAAAATTCTCTCCTTGAGAATTAACATCTCCATCTACTAATAAGTATATTTTACCTTTAAATTGGACATCTTCAGTTGGAAGGATTGCTATATTTTGGAGTTTATAAAAACTAAAGTCTGTTTTTATTTCTTCTGGAAATTGATTTAAAACCGCTTCATCTAATTCCTGAATAGTTCTTGCTCCTTCAACTTTGTATGGATCTCTATCTACTCTATGCCCATCTTTGAAAAAGGAATAATATGTAGCTTCAAGTGGTCTATCTGTAAGTAATTCTACCAAGGTTTCCCAATAATCGTCCTCTCCACCTTGATTGCCTCTTATATCAATGATTAACTTATCATAATCTTCTACTTCTTTTAAGAAATTTATCATTTTTCTATAATCAGATTCTCCCACTTCAAATCCTGCCATGGCTTTAACTTTCATATATGCTATTTCTGATGGGACTATAATATGGGTTTGTAAATTATCTTCACCATATAATATTACATCCTCTACTCCATCAAATTGATATCTGTACATAACATGAGGACTTCTTAGTGTACCGTAGAATCCCATGGTATTAAGATTATCATTTGCTTCTAAATTTCTATATATATTTTTATAATTCCATTTGAAATCATGGCCAGATAAAATTTCTAAATTACTATCATTTAAATCTCCTAATATTCTTTCCATAGCAATGAAGAATTCCGCATCATTTTTAGTGTTTTTTATCAATCTTTTATATGCTCTTTTGTTGTCTAACCAGGTTTTACCAGTTATTCTTTCATTTACTTTGAAAAAAGGATAATGCTGGTCTAAAACTGAATATAGATAATCTAGATCTTCAAGCTTGTAATTAGGGGCAACTTTAGCTTCAATAAAATCATAATGTGATGCATCTTCTGCCACTACTTGAAACCTATCACTATTGTTGTAAATTCTTTCTGCTCCAACTATAGCTAAAATTAAAAGTATTCCAATAATAAGAGCTTTCACTTTTTCTTTGTTTGACATTTTATTTCTTCTTTTAAAATGAGCTACTTTTTCTATATTTAATAAATCATCTTTAAATAAATTTATTATTAGAAATGTAACTGCCAGTATTACTATAATTAATCCAGCAAAAAATACATATATAACTTTTTCATTCATCCTATCACCTTTTCTTTTGAATTTGGATTTGGCTCCACTGTCTATTGTATAACAATTCTACCTATAAGCAAGACTTGAAACTATATAAACTATTGAATTGTTTTTTTTATTTATAATAAAGTCCTGCTAATTTCATTTGCTTGGTAAATGTTATAGTATAAATAAAGTTCTTATTTTCATAATTAGTTTTAGCTACAACCACAGCAAATTCTTCTTCTGTTCCCTTGTCCTTTTGTCCACCTACACTTATATCTTCTACTGCTTTGAATCCTCCACCTTCTGCTATAGCTTCATAAATTTGTTCTAAAACTTCATCTGTAAGTGCATTTTTCATAGCAACCGTGCTTATTTCCAAAATATTTTCTGAATCCCTGTTATTTATATAGGATATAACATCTTCTGCAGCTTTTTTAACTTCTCCTTCATCAAAATCATCTGACAGACCAGGATTAGAGCAGCCTATTAAAAGAGTAAAACTAAGTACTAAACAAAGAATTATCACTAATTTGATTCTTAAATTTTTCATGCAATTTCCTCCCTCAAATAATATTTTTTTGATTTATATATGTATATTATAATACAAATATCAATTATAGCTAAAGAACTTTCTATTAATATAATCCAATATTGTGAAAAGCTTAATATAGGTATTAATGAGTTCACAAGCCCATGTACAAGGATAGCTATTCCTAAGTACCTGTATTTTTTATTCAACTGAAATCCATTCCAAATGATTACAGTTAATCCTATATGAAGTATTATAGCTA
>CAYZDC010000039.1:0-13533 GCA_964477045.1 uncultured Tissierellaceae bacterium
GACATATATAACTATAACTACAGAAGAGGGCCTTTTGCTAAGCAGAGTTTATCTAAATATAGATGGTGAAAGAAAGAGAGAAATGAATACAATTCCTGGAGAATTAAACAAGATAATAGATGGAGATGCTGTTAGAATTCAATATACTAGAACCATGGAATTTGAAGGAATGGGTGATGAATTAGAACTAGATATCCAAAGAATACAATACGAAAAAGAATATGATAAAATAATATACACTTATGAAATAAAATGATGGAAGGTATCTTCCATCATTTTGTTTGCTTTACAATATAGGCTTATTATTGTATATTAAATAGAAGATTAGGATAAATGGTTAGTAAGGAGGTCATACAGATGAGAAAAAAAGAAATGAAAGCTGGACTTATATCGGCTATGCCAATGATTATAGGCTTTTTTCCTATTGCTATGGCTTTTGGCTTGTTAGCTAAGAATACTGGGGTAAACTTTAGAGATACTACCTTGTTTTCTGCTATGGTATTTGCTGGAGCTAGTCAATTTATGGCATTGGATTTAATAGCAGATGGAGTTAGCTTTGGAAGTATAATCTTAGCTACATTTTTACTGAACTTAAGACATTTAGTTATGTCTGCTTCTCTTTCCTTAAGGTTAAAAGATGTAAAAAGATCATGGTTGCCATTAGTAGGTTTTGGAATTACTGACGAAACATTTTCTGTGGCATCTTTTAGAAAAGAGAAAATTACTATACCTTATATTTTGGTTTTATTCTTTACATCCTATGGCTCTTGGGTACTTGGAACTATTGCGGGTTATTTAATGGGTAGCATTTTACCCCAGTCTCTTCAATCCAGTTTAAGTATAGGACTTTATGCCATGTTTGTTGGCCTACTGGTTCCTGAATTAAAAGGTTCAAAAAACATACTTTACTTAGCAATTATTGGTGCTATTCTTTATTCAATAATATATTATACAGGAATATTACATTCAGGATGGGATATAATCTTTGGTATAGTTATTACTTCGTTAATTGGAGTATTTATTTTCAATGATGAAATGGAAGGTGAAAGAAGATGACAAACTACTTACCCTTAATATTAGGTATGACTTTAGTCACATATATTCCCAGGTATTTACCCCTAAATCTTTTATCAGAATTAGATTTAAACCCTAAAATAATTAGATTTCTAACATATATACCTTATACTTCCCTTAGTATTTTGATTATAAGAGGCTTACTCACATCTACTAAGGATATGTTTATTCCCTCCCTAATAGGAATACTAGTAGCCGGTATAGTATCTTGGTTTAAAGGCAATCTAGTAGTAGCAGTATTCTTGGGAATATTTTCTTCCTTTTTAGCCATACAAATTTTAATATAATAGTATGTTAGTAAATTTAGTATTGGGTATAAGGATAATAGTAATATAATTTAGGGGGCTTTACAAAATGAAAATAGATGTTTGGGCAGATATTATTTGTCCATATTGTTATATTGGAAAAAGAAACTTGGAAATGGCACTAAAGGAGTTGGAGTTTGAAAGGGAAGTTAAAATTCACTATCATAGCTTTGAACTAAATCCAAATGCTAAAAGTGAAGGGAAAAAAGGCACCATAAAATACTTGTCTGATAAGTATCATATAAGTGATGAAGATGCCCAAAAGATGTTAAATAGAATTATTAGAATGGGTAAATTAGTAGGTTTAGATTTAAGTTTTGATTCAATTATCCATACCAATACTTTTGATGCACATAGGCTTATACATATGGCTAAGGAGTATGGGAAAGAGCTAGAAATGGTAGAAGCACTTTTTAAGGCTAATTTTACAGATTTCCAAAATGTGGGAGATATAGAAGTATTAGGAGATATTGGAGCAGAAGTAGGGCTAAATAGAGAAGATGTTATAAATATGCTTAATACAGATCAATTTTTTTCTGAAGTGAATAATGATAAATTTAAGGCTGTAGAGCTAGGAATTAATAGTGTTCCTTATTATATAGTTAATGATGAATTAGTAATACCTGGAGCACAACCAGTGAAAGTATTTATGGAAACATTTAAGAAAGCCAATATAAAGAAAAACAGCTAATATTAAAATAATATTAGCTGTTTTTTATTTAAAATATACTTTTCCATCTTTAAAGTAGTCAATTATTGCCAAAGACTCTACTCTAACTCCCTCATCTTCCAAGTATTTTCTACCAGGCTGAAAGCCTTTTTCTATTGCTATACCAATTCCAACTACATTTCCTCCAGCTTGTTCTACAATTTTAGCCAGTCCAAAGGCTGCACGACCATTAGCTAAAAAATCATCTATAAGGAGAACATTCTCTCCTTCTTTTAATAGGGCTTTATCTACCCTAACCATATTAGTAATTTTCTTAGTATAAGAATAAACTTCATAATTATAAGTATCATCGCTGATAATTGCAGATTCAGTTTTTCGTGCAAATACTACAGGTACATAATCAAAGTACTGGGATACAATAGCTGCGATACCTATTCCAGAGGATTCTATAGTGAGAATCTTATCTACCTTTACATCTGCAAATCTTTTTTTAAATTCACGACCAAATTCATTGAATAATTCAATATCCATTTGGTGGTTAATAAAGTACTCAACCCTTAGTATGTTACCATCAGTAATTCTACCTTTTTCTGTAATATATTGTTTTAAGATATCCATATTATATTATGTCCCCTTTATTAGTTTTTTAAAGCCCTGTTCAAAACTTTCATTTTCTTCACTATTTCTCTTTTTAAATTTAGATGTGTATATATTTTGCCGCCTTAATTTTTGATTTATATGTCTGCTATTTAACATTCCATCAATATTCTCATTTGTTATAATATGGCCATTTTGATTTATGCAAATGCCACCTCTTGAAAGAACCATGGCAGCTAAGCCATAATCTTGAGTAATAACTATGTCTCCCTTAGATATGTGATTTACTATGTAGTAATCTGCACTATCATTAGATATATCAACAGTTACAATCTCTGCATAATCGCTTGTAATATGGTGAGCATAATTTTTTACCACCACAATTTTCAATCCAAATTCTTTTGCAATATCAATAGCCTTATTTACCACAGGACATCCATCTGCATCCACATAAATATTAATAATGATCACCTCTAAAAACTATTATACAGAAAATTATGTAAAAAGTCGACAAATCGTGTATAATATATACAAATTTAAGAGAAATAAAAAGAAATAAAGGAGAGGATAGTGTGAGTAACTATAAACCTACTAGAGAAGATGCTTTAGAATTATTTAAGGAATTTAATAAAACTGATAGCTTATACAAGCATGCACTGGCAGTAGAAGCTACTATGAAACATTTTGCAAAATTATTAGGTGAAGAAGATATAGAGAAGTGGTCAGTTATAGGATTAATTCACGACTTGGATTTTGAAATGTATCCTGAACAACACTGTACCATGACCAAAGAAATTCTCCAAGAAAGAAATTGGCCTGAAGATTATATCAGAACAGTACTTAGCCATGGTTGGGGCTTGTGTACAGATGTAGAGCCAGTTGAAACCATTGATAAGGTATTATATACAATAGATGAATTAACAGGACTAGTGGCTGCCACAGCCCTTATGAGACCCTCCAAGAGTATAATGGATATGGAAGCAAAAAGTGTTAAGAAAAAATGGAAGCAAAAAAGCTTTGCTGCAGGTGTAGACAGAAGTATAATAGAAAATGGAGCAGAAATGTTAGAAATGGATTTAAACACAATAATAGCAGAAACTATTAAAGGTATGAGAACTGTAGCAGATGAAATAGGATTAAATGGGTAAGGGTAGGCTTAGGCCTACTCTTTTGCTATAATTGACCTTAACTTTTGATTACTTTCTTTTAAATTGGGTAAGTATACATAGAGATATGATAAAAAATACGGTTAAGTGAGGAGATAATTAAAATGGATAAAGTTAAGTTAGCCATAATTTATTACAGTATGACAGGTACCAATTATCAACTAGCAAAGTGGGCGGAAGAAGCAGCTTTAGAGGCTGGTGCAGAGGTAAGAGTATTAAAAGTACAAGAATTAGCACCTATTGACGCTGTAAATGCTAATCCAGCTTGGAAGAAACTTACAGATGATACAAAAGATGTACAAGTAGCTACTTCAGAAGACCTAGTATGGGCAGATGCAATAATATTTTCATCACCAACTAGATTTGGAAACGTAACAGCTCAAATTAAAAACTTTATGGATCAACAAGGCGGAGTATGGGCAGAAGGTAAATTAATGAACAAGGTAGTATCTGCAATGGCTTCAGCTCAGAACCCACATGGTGGACAAGAGCAAACAATTCAAGCAATATATACTACTATGATGCACTGGGGTGCAATAATAGTACCTACAGGTTATACTGACCCATCTATATTTAAAGCTGGAGGAAATCCTTATGGTACATCAGTCACAGCTGGTAGGGATGGAATGGTAGAAGATGTTGAAGATGCAGTTAAGCACCAAGCGAAGAGAACTGTTGAAATCGCTTCAAAGTTGAAAAAATAAATCAACAAAAATATTTAATAGAAATGGAGTGATTTTATGTTATATGAAATAATAAACGAATTTCCACATGATATAATCTATGAAACAGAGGGACCTTTTATATCCCTTTATCAGCCTACACATAGGCACAACCCGGAGAACCAACAAGATCCAATTAGATTTAAAAATTTAATAAGAGATATAGAAAATTCCTTAAAACAAAAGTATGATAGAGAATTAATTGCTAACATGATGAAACCTTTCAATGCAATAGCAGAAGATAATACATTTTGGAATTACACAAATGATGGACTAGCTATATTAGCTAGTAAAAATCAATGTGTTGTTTACAAGCTTAGTAGAACTGTGGAAGAAATAGCTGTTGTAGCTAATAGTTTCCACATAAAACCTTTAATACGAGTATTCCAGTCTGCAGATAGATTTTATTTATTAGGATTAAATAGAAAAGAATTTAAACTATATGAAGGAACAAGATATGGTGTTGAAGAAGTGGTATTTGATGAAGATACCCCAACCACAGTTTCAGAAGTACTGGGAGACCAGTTTACAGATTCTTATTTAAATCCTAGTGCTTATGGGGGAGCAGGTGGAACAGCAATGTTCCATGGCCATGGTGGAAGAAAAGACGAAATAGATATTGATACTGAAAGATTTTTTAGGTATGTAGATCGATTTGTTATGGAAAACTATACCAAACCAGCAGATTTACCATTAGTATTAGTATCCCTTGACGAATATCATGGTTTATTTAAAGAAATTAGCCATAATCCATTGTTAATGGAAGATGGAGTTAAAACAGCTTTTGACACAATGTCATTGGTGGATTTAAAAGAACAGTCATGGAAAGTAATGGAGCCAGTTTATATAGAAAAAACCAAGAAATTAGTTGATAGATTTGAATTTGAAAGATCAAAATTCTTTGGTAGCGATGATGTAGCTCAAGTAGCTGTAGCAGCTAACCATAATCGTGTTGACACCCTTCTTGTAGAAAGTGGCAAAGTTATTCCTGGCAAAATAAACAAAGAAAATGGTAGAATAATAGAAAAAGATTTAGAAAATCCAGAGGTAGATGATGTATTAGATGATTTAGTAGAACTTGTACTAAGGTCTAATGGAAATGTAGTTTTACTACCAAAAGAAAGAATGCCTAGTACAACAGGCGTAGCAGCTATATTTAGATATTAATAAAATGCACCCCTAGGGGTGCATTTCTTATTGGTCTTTATGGTTTTTTCTTCTAAATGATTTGACTAGTTTGTATATGACAAACACTACAATAGCCAGTAAGATTAAGAATGGAAAGCCATATATTAAGGATATGGTTAAATTTTGCATAGTTCTTGTAAAGGCGTAAAAACTATTACTTATGGCATTTTTCACCTTAGTAGCAAATGTAGTTTCTACTGTTTCAGTATCAGATAATTTTTCTGTTTCAGTAATATAAAGATAAAAAGTACTATAATCAACTTTATCATCCAATTGAATTAAACTAGACTTTAAACTTTCCTTTTCTTGTATGGTTTGGCTTAATTGGTTTTCTAAGGCTATTATATCTTCTATTTTTTCTGCTTTTTCTAATAGAGCTAAAATCCTCTCTTCTTTAACAGTAATAACCTTTAAGCGAGATTCAGTATCCGTGTATTGGCTAGTTACATCTTGTTTAGAAGTGCTTTCGCTGGTCATATTTCCAATACCTGCTAAGTCAAACTTAAAAGCATCTACACTATTCTTAGGAACTCTTATGGTAAAACTTCCATAGCGATAGCTTTTATTATTATAATAGCTATTAATAGCTATGTTGGAGTTTTCCACATAGGCTTTATATTTTTCTATTAAAGCATCTAGATTTTTAGTGGTTTTGTCAAATTCTGTGGTTTCAAATTCCATTTGTATAGTTGTGATTACTTTTTTAGGCTCCAAAGGGCTGGGAACTGTACTTGGTTCTGAAGGGGCTATATCTCCCTTATTATCTGTAGAAAATTCAGGACCACCCACATCAGGCATACCTGCAACTGGTGGTGACATACCAACACTAGAATCTTCACTAGTAGACTTTTGTGAACTGCAGCCTGATATAAGGGCTAATACTAGAACTATACTGGTTAAAACTAATAAGAATCCTTTTGATTTGAACATACTATTCAACTCCTTTTTTTAATTATACATTAATCTGGTAAATAAGTAGATACAAAATTATTACAAAAGATATATTTTTAATAATTAATCTCCTCTATTGTGTTATGATAATATTAATACTCTATTGGAGGGAATCAAATGATTAAAATTTTTCATACAGGAGATATTCATTTAGGAATGAAATTTACAAGCTACCCAGAAGGGGTTAGAGAACTTTTATCTGAATCTAGATACTTGACCCTAGAGTCCATGATAAAAAAGGCTAATGAAATGAACTGCAATTTATTTGTAGTAGCAGGTGACTTATTTAATACCACACAAGTTGCAAAAAGAGATATCCATAGAACCGTAAATATATTAGACAAGTTTCTAGGAAATTGTGTTTTAGTTATGCCAGGAAATCATGATTATGATAATGGAATGGTAGAATTATGGAAACACTTTAATAGCCATCATAGGGAAAATATTCTTTATTTGGCAGAAAACAGAGCTTTTTCATTGGAGGATTATGGACTGGATGCTGTAGTTTATCCAGCACCTTGTGATGCAAAACATTCAGAAGACAATAACCTAGCTTGGATTAAAAATACAGAAATAGCAGAAGAGGACAAGTACCATATAGGCATAGCCCATGGGGCCCTTCAAGGTATATCACCGGATTTAGCAGGGGAATACTTCTATATGGGGAAAGAAGAATTAGAAGATATACCTGTGGATATATGGCTATTAGGCCACACCCATGTAAGCTATCCTGTAGAGGACAATATATCCAATTGGAAAGTATATAATGCAGGAACTCCAGAGCCAGATGGATTAAATTATCGACATCCAGGAGGAGCTTGGGTTATTACCATAGAGGGAGATAAAAAAATCCAGGCAGCTAGAGTAGAAACAGGTAATTATAGATTTTTTGATCAGGAATTTAATATAAATGAAGATGATGACTTAGAAAAAATAAGAGAATGGGCTTTAGAAGGCCTAGGAGATAAAAAAATAATCAGATTAACCTTAAAGGGTAGAGTTTCACATGATATATATAAAAATCTTCAACTATTTTATCAGGACTTAGAAAAAGACCTAATGTATTTAATAATAGAGGATTCAAAATTAAGAGTTAGTATAAATAGTGAAACTATAGACAAAGAATTTACCCAAGGGTCTTTTCCCTACGAATTTTTAAACAAATTGATCCATGATGATGAAGCACTACAAATAGCCTATGACTTAATAAGGGGGGAATAAGATGTATATTAAATCCTATAGTTGTAAAAGATTTGCTGGAATAAAAGACAAAGAATTGGATTTTGAAAAAGGATTAAATGTTATTCTTGGGCCCAATGAATCTGGTAAAAGCACAATTATTGATGGAATCCATTCCACCTTATTTAAAAACATAAAATTAAAAAGAAATAACAATCCAGATCTTAATTTTATGAAAAGATATATGCCCTCACCTGATGGAGACTCTATAGATGGTAATATTACCATATCCATAGATGGGGAGGAATTTCAAATATATAGAGAATGGGGCGTTGACGAAAAGATCTACTTAATTAACCCAGATGGAAGCATAATAAAAAGTGAGGATACCATAGATGATAAATTAGGAGAATTATTTCAATTTGGACAAGGTACATATACAAATATAGTATTTGCCAAACAAAGAGATTTGAAAGCAGCAATTACAAATTTAGTGCAAGACAAGGAAGCCACAAATGAAATAAACAGCCTACTAAGAAATACAATTATGGAATTAGATGGAATCTCCATAGACCACTTAGAGCAAAAGATCCATGATCAATTGGAACACCTATTAAAAAGGTGGGATTTAGAAAAAAATTACCCAGAAAACAATAAAGGAATTAATAATCCATATAAAACAGGCTTAGGTAAAATCTTGCAATTGTTTTATGCAAAAGAACAGTTGAAATTACAGATGAGTGAAGCCAATAGAAGCGAAAGCAAATTCGAAGAAATTTGCAAGCTTATTTTAGAAAACGATAATATGATTATGGATTCCAAGGCAAAAAAAGAAGAGTTAGAAACCATAGAAGAAGATGTAAACACCAGAGTAAGATTAGAACTTGAACTAAAAATTATTGAAGACAAACTAGAAACCCTAACAGAGATAAATAAAGAATGGCCAAGAGCCAACCTATTACTTGAACAATATAAAGAAGAACTTGAAAATATTCAAAGGGAAAAAGAAAAATTGGATATGGAATTAAAAAACTTTGAACTATTTAAAGAAAAGCAAGACTTAGACTTAAAGCTAGAAAAAGCCAATAATATTAATAAAGATATCCTTGAAATTAAAGAAGCTATAGAAAAGATTCCCCATATTACAAAAGAAGATGTCCAAAGCATTTCAAATATAGAAAGAGAAATCTTAACCTTAGAAACCTCCATGGCTGCAGGAATAATGATACTTAAGTTAATAAAATTTGACTTTGATGGAGACATATATATAAGTAAAGACTTAGATGAAAAACAAATATTAGAAAAAAATGTGGAATTAAAAGCCAATGGATTTGTGAATATTGAATATGAAGACAAATTTAAATTAGAAATAAAAACAGGAGAATTAGACTTTGAAGAGCTAAAAACAAGCCACAAAGAGCTTGTAGAAAACCATAAAAAGAGCTTAGAAAACTTAAGTATTGAATCTTTAGAACAAGGAAAATTAAACAGAGAAAAATTAGAAGGTTTAATTAATGAAGAAAAAAACCTAAATAAAGAAATTAGGTTATATTTAGGTGAATCAACCTTAGAGGAATTAGCCCACAAAATAGACCTCATGGGGGATATTTCCAATTCAAGGGAAAAAATAGAAATAGAAGAGGATATAATAATTCTTAGCACAGATGAAATGAAATTAGGTATTGAAAAAAAGACCTTAGAAAACAAAATTGGACAATGGGTAGAAAAATATACGGATGGAGATAATTTATTGGATTTATTGTTAGAGGGAAGAGCTGAACTGAAAAGCAAGAAGAACGTATTGGACACTTTAGTCCCTTTACCAGAAGAGTTTTCAGATGGGGAAGATTTTAAAAATACTTTAAGAGAAATAAAAGAAATCTACAACAAAAGCACAGAAAAGCAAATGGAATTAAAATCTGAATACTATGAAGCCCAAGGACAACTTTTGGATATTTCCTATGAAGAGTTAAAAGTACTTTATGAACAAACCGAAAGTGAATTTCACAAAAATATAGATAAAGCCAATAGCTTGTTAAGGATTAAAGAGGTCTTCCAAGAAACTAAAGAAGAGCTAGGCAGCAATCCAATGGAATCCTTAGTAAGAGAATTTAGTAGAGTCTTGTCCATAATAACCAGTGGTGATTATGACTTAGGACAAATAGATGAAAACTTTGAAATAAAACTAGAAAGTGAAACTAGAGGGGTTATGGATATAGACCTACTATCTGCTGGAACCTATGATGCAGTTACTCTAGCCCTAAGATTTTCTATTTTAAAGCATATCTATGGAGAAAGAAATGGCTATGTATGCTTGGATGATTGCCTTGTAGACCTAGACCCTGAAAGAAAGCAACAATCCATAAACATAATCAAGGATTTTGCAAAAGACAATCAAGTAATATTTACTACTTGCGACCCACAAACTGCAGATTTATTAGGTGGGAATATAATTAAGATTTAAATTAAAAAATGCTAGCCATTTACCTGGTCTAGCATTTTCTTATTTATATTGGAGTTTAATCTTCTTCTATGGCTCTAGGTTGTATATGCTTTGGGATTGGGTTAACATATTTATTGTTACCTAATCTTCTTTTCAATTCAGCCTTTGCCTTATGGATATATTCGCTATTGTTAAATAAATCAATTGCAGTTGCAGCCATAACTTGTCCAGCATAAATTACTGCTTTGTGAGCTATAGAGCTTTTGCCCTGGGCTACAGCTTGCCAGCTATGAGCCGCAGTACTATTTACCCATGTAGAAGTTCCAATCTGTCCAGTAGGACATATCCAACTAACATCTCCTACATCAGTAGAACCAGGCATTGCTTCCTCACTTTGTATATGAGGATATATAAAATCAGATATTGGAGCATCCATTTTAGATAATAAGAATTCTCTTTGCTCCTCATCCTTAATACTCATTGCCATGGCCTTTAGCATACTGTTATCTTGTTCAATAACTTCTACAAACTCTTTAGCATATAATTTCTCTTCATCAGTATATTCAGGTAATGGTAAATCAGTCATATTTTGATAAAGCAATTTTTCTAAAACGTTATTTGGTACTAAATTTGAACTTGCCTTTACAAACTCAACTTCAACTTCTGTGCCTGTCATTAAAGCAGCACCTTTAGCTATGTCATTCACTCGTTTGTATATATCCTCAACTTGCTGTACTTCAGGTGCTCTCATTAAGTATAGAACTTCAGCATATGGTTGCACTACATTTGGTGAAAAACCACCAGCATTTGTTATTGCATAATGAATCCTTGCTTTATCTATAATATGTTCCCTTAAAAACTGTGTACCCATATTCATTAGTTCCACAGCATCTAAAGCGCTTCTACCTTGATGAGGGTTTGCAGCTGCATGGGCACTAACACCATGGAATTTATAGGCTACTTGATAATTTGCTAAGGTGGAGAAAGCCCAAACCGTATTTTCAGTACCAGGATGCCAGGATATAGCAGCATCTAGGCTATCAAAGCCTCCTTCTCTTGCCATAAAGGTCTTACCAGAACCACCTTCTTCAGCAGGACAACCAAAATATATAACTGTTCCAGATTGTTTTGTTTCTTCCAAATATTTCTTAACTCCAATTGCTGCAGCTAAGGATCCTGATCCTAATAAATTGTGACCACAGCCATGGCCATTACCATCTTCAATAATTGCTTCTTTTACAGTTGAATCTGCAACTTGACTAAGGCCAGATAAGGCATCAAATTCTCCAAGAATACCTATTACAGGAGAACCCTGTCCGAAAGTACCAGTAAATGCTGTTTCAATATTAGCCACATTTTTTTCAATTTCAAAACCTTCAGATTCTAAGGCATCACATAAATATTCAATAGATTTATGCTCCCGGAAAGCTGTTTCAGCTAATTCCCAAATATTATCACTTACATTTACGATTAAATCTTTTTTTTCTTCAATATACTTTAATGCATTTTGTTTATTCATTGTATTTACTCCTTTTTATAAAGCTATTTATTTAGTTGGTAGCTGTGCTTCTATCAACACCCATGCTTTTATTTGTAGTCATACTTTTACCTATAAAGGCCAATACAAGGTCAAACACCATTAAAGCAGCTCCCAACAGTAAGTTGTTCATAGTAGTACCAGTAGCCAAAACTTGCATAGTAAACAGTGCTTTGACTAAACCTAACATTCCCGTAAGAGAGAATCCCATAGAAAAGTTAACTAATGCTGGTGTTTCGTAATCTGGATCACATATTTTTAAAAGCATCAATCCATTAATCATAACTCCTGTAGCTGTACCCCAAGCAATAATAGCATGTTCAAAAGGAGCATTTCCATCATAAAACTTTCCATAAACTTTAAATATAAACAAATAACTTCCAATGAAGCCTAATATACTCATAATTGTTATTGGAACTATATATGTCATTACAGCTTGGACAGGAACACTGGCAATTGCAGCTATAATAGCAAAGTCACTTATTGTACCTACTATTTTAGATTTTATTTTACTATCAATGAGCCAACTAAGTCCTAATTTAGCTAATGCAAAATCTAAAATAAACATTACAAACAAACCATAAAACCATACTGGTAATGTTGTAAAGGCTGCTATACCAGTAGCAATTAAAATATTTCTTAAGTAATAACCAAGTCCTACACCTACAAGAATTAAGGCAAGGTGAACGGTTATAGTTTCTATAGAAGAACTATATGTAGTCTCTCTACCCATAGAAACTTGCATCTCTTTGTCCGTAGTAAATCCACGTTTTAGTACCATTGGAATATCTTTGGGGTCTTCTAATACGGCTGTTTTGCCTTTTCTTGCTGCGATATTGATTAGTATAATACCGATTATCATACCACCAATTAAACCTATAGTTGCTAGAGTAGTGGTAACACCTTGAGCAACTTCCCAAACTTCTATTCCAAATCCTTCTAACATTTTTCCTACTGCTCCTGCTGACCCATGACCACCTACAAATCCCATATTTAATTCAAAACCAAAGGTTCTATACAAAGATCCTGGCTTAAATATAGAATAAACTATGTTTGTACCAAATCCCAAGATAGTCTGAATACCAGTGATAGCTGAAAATAGACCAAAAGAAATTAAAATATATCCTATTCTTTTTTTCTTGTTCATTTTCAGTTTTTGTTCTTTTTTGTCTGAAAACATACCTAAAGGAATAGATGCAAATATTGGTACAATTAGTAGACCTGGTAGTAATGACCAAGTATTAACCCAGTCTTCTGTTACTGCAAATATAGTACTCAAAGGATTAACTTCTCCCCATACTCTAGGTCCTAGAAGCAATAATAAAAACCCTCCAATAACTGAGGCTGGTAAGAAAACTTTTTGGAATAATTTTACCTTGGCTCTTAAAAACATCCCAACTAATAAAAATATTGATAGTACTGCTAAACCACGTAATAGTTCTGTTAATAATGCTGATGTCATTTTTTCATTCCCTCCTATTATTTTATTTATTTATTACAAGAACTCTTCTTATTTCTCATTAATCTTACAATAGTCAGACTCTTCTGTATAATACCTAATATTTATATCCCCATAGACAATTTTTATGGATAGAATTGTAAATTCTGTGGCCTTTAGTTATAATTACAGTAGGAGAGTGATTAAATTGAAACTTATACAAATAGAATATGCACTGGCTGTTGCAAAAGCAGGTTCTTTTA
>CAYZDC010000040.1:0-5091 GCA_964477045.1 uncultured Tissierellaceae bacterium
TGCTTGATATAATAATTTAAGGGTAACTATGTTTTATATGTACTAAAATAGGGAGTGATAAAAATGAGTAAATATAATATGGAAGAACTAACTCAAGAAGCTATTGAAATGCTTAATAGAAGAGGGGTTGAGTTAGAAGATATTGGAGAATTAGTATTATTTCTTCAAAAACAATACTATCCAGATTTAACTTTAGAATATTGTGTGGAAAATTTAAAATCTGTACTTAAGAAAAGAGAGATAGTTCATGCAATACTTACAGGAATTGCATTAGATGAATTGGCAGATAGAAAGCAATTGCCAGAACCACTTCAAACTATAGTTGAAGAAGATGAAGGATTGTTTGGAATAGATGAAATCATACCCTTATCTATAGTTAATGTTTATGGAACAATAGGACTAACTAATTATGGATTCTTAGATAAGGAAAAAATAGGAATAATTAAAAAACTAGATGAAGAAAAAGATGTTCAATGTAATACCTTTTTAGATGACTTAGTTGCTGCACTTGCTGCTGCTACTGCTAGTAGAATAGCACATTCTTACACAGATTAAAGATACCTTAGGTGTCTTTTTTTCTTTTTTATGTTATTATATTATTATTGACTAAAAAGGAGAATAGAATAATGATCAGAAACCAGAGCAAGACTAGTATTTTAAAATTAACTTATGGAGGCGTATTAATAGCCCTATCAGCAGTAGGGGCACTTATTAAAATTAGCGGTACAATAGCATTAGATTCAATGCCAGGTTTTTTTGCTGCCCTATTCTTAGGACCTATTCCTGGAGCTATAGTAGGCGCATTGGGTCATTTCTTAACAGCAATAACTAGTGGTTTCCCAATGTCTCTTCCAATGCACTTATTCTTAATGGCAGTAATGGCATTTGTTATTTATGTATTTGGTATTACATATGAAAAATTTGGAAGTATACCTGCTTTTGTAGTTGGAGTAATTCTTAATGGACCATTTGCAGCATTATTATCTGTTCCTGCTTCAAAAATCTTAGGGCTACCTTTTAATGGTTGGGCACTATTTAGTGCAATAATAGTTCCATTAATTTTAGCATCTATAGTAAATATATTTTTGGCTCAAGTGATTTTTAAATCTATAAGCAAGATAAAGAAGGTCTAATATGAAAACAACTAAATTCAGAGACTTAACCTTAATCCATATTAATAGTGAACAAATCATGGTAGTAGCCTGTGACTCCAGTGGGGGCATAGGAAATAAAGAATTTGATGTAGTAAAAGTAAAACCTGAAACTGTAGGATTTTACACAACTCAAGTAGCTTTAATGGAGGTCTTAGCCATTGGTGCAAAGCCTATTACTGTGGTAAATGCTTTGGCAGTAGAAATGTTTCCAGATGGAGAAAAAATTATTAAAGGAGTAAAGAAAGCATTAGAACCCTTAGACTTGGAAGAAGATAGTATAATTACTGGTAGTACAGAAGAAAATATACCAGTATGTCAAACTGCTATGGGAATGACTATAATAGGGCTTATAGATAGGTCTGACTTTAGAAAAACCACAGCTCTTAAAGGTAATGTGGCAGTATCTGTAGGTGTTCCAAAGGTTGGGGATGAAGTAATAGATACTCATGGAAAGGAGATAATGTCCATAGAATTAATGCTAAAACTAGTAAAAGATCCTAATGTAAATGAGGTATTACCTGTTGGGTCAAAAGGAATTTTATATGAATTAGGAGAAATGGCTAGAACTGGGGACTTGGATTTTGTATTAGAAGAAAAGCTACCAATCGATATTTATAAATCAGCAGGACCGGGTACTTGTGCAATTATAGCAATAGATGAAGAATATTATCCTATAATTAAAAAGAACTTTCCAATTAAGATAAATAGAATTGGAAAGTTCATATAGTGCAACCACCAGGTTGCATTATTTTTTTAAATATTTAGCAAAGTCTTGAATTAATTCTAAACATACATTAGCAGTACTTTCTTTGTCATCATCCAACATAGGATTCAATTCAACAAAGTCCATAGAATTGATGAATCCAGTGCTAAGAAACTGTTTCAAAATACTTTTACCTTCATTTAAAGTAAAACCTTCTGCTACTCTAGTTCCTGTACCTGGTACTAGGGCACTATCTAATGCGTCTATATCAAATGATAAATGAACTCCATCTACAGTTGAAGAATTAATCTTTTCTATTATTTCATTTATTAAAACATCTAGTCCTCTTTCCCTGACGGTTTCCATAGTATATAAGTTTAATTTCAATTCTTCAGCTAAGGTAACTTCACCAGGGTCTAAATCTCTTGCTCCTAATATATAAACATTTTTAGGCTTAACTTTCTGGCCCTTATAATATAAATCTGTTAAATTATCACTTCCAACACCCATTGAAGCTGCCAGTGGCATCCCATGTATATTGCCAGATGGGGAGGTATCAGAATTATTTATATCACCATGTGCATCTACCCAAATAACAGCTATTTCTTTGAAAAACTTACTGCTTCCTGCAATGCTTCCCATACCTAAGGAATGGTCTCCACCTATAACTAATGGAAAACTATTAGCTTTTAAGGAGCAATATACCATATGAGCTAAATTTCTATTCACATCTAAAACTGGTTCTAAGAATTTCATTTTATCATGCCACTTATATTTGTTTTCTTCTGAATAAATAGGTACATATAAGTCGCCTAAATCATAAACTACATTTCCATTTACACTTAAGGCATTAATAATATTATACTCTCGCAATTTTTCAGGACCTAATTGTGCACCATTTTTGCCACTACCATATCTAATTGGTACCCCTATTAAATTAATATCCATTTCTTACCTCCTCTTAAGTTCTTCACATAGTATTATACCCTAAATTTAGGGAAAATCATCAAGCTTTATGATATAATATTATTATTATAAATTTGAGGTGTTTAAATGGCAAGCTTTTATTATGCAGTAAAAGAAGGAAGAAATCCAGGTATATATGAATCTTGGAAGGAATGCAAAGAGGAAGTAATCGGCTTTAAAGGGGCAAAATATAAAAAGTTTCCTACATACAAAGAAGCCCTAGATTTCATAGAAGATAAAGGAGACTTTAAAAGACCGGTGGAAGAAAGTTTAAAAGAAAATGAAATAATGGCCTATGTAGATGGAAGTTTCGACTTAGATACTTGGACCTATAGTTATGGTGTGGTATTAATTACAGATATGGGACTAGAAACCCATAATGGCCGTGAGAAGGACAAGGAACTAGCGCAAATGAGAAATGTATCAGGTGAGAT
This sequence comes from uncultured Tissierellaceae bacterium, assembly GCA_964477045.1. Classification (GTDB taxonomy): domain Bacteria; phylum Bacillota; class Clostridia; order Tissierellales; family Tissierellaceae; genus CAYZDC01. The sequence goes on from CAYZDC010000040.1 coordinate 3,258, forward strand.
AAAGGGTGCCATGGTAGCAATGGAAATGGCATTAGAAAAGGGCAAAGACCTACTGTATCTTTATTTTGATTATGAAGGAATAGAACAATGGGCAAAGGGAAACTGGAAAACAAACAAAAAGGGCACCATAGACTACAAAGCATTTTACGATTCTATAAAAGATCGTTTAACAGTAATATTTATAAAAGTTAGAGCCCATAGCGGTGTAGAATACAATGAATTGGCAGATACTTTAGCTAAAGAAGCGCTTTAGAAGCAGGTAATAGGTAATAGGGAACAGATAAAAGGCTAAAAAAGCGGAACGGTTGGGGGCACTGTTCCATACATCAGTACAAAAAAGTGTTTATCTGTAGGGAGCGTCGCCCTCGACGATCCGAGAATACTAATAATATAAGGGGTGGATGGTTTGAAAAAACAGGATTATATTTCATGGGATGAATATTTTATGGGGCTTGCACTATTATCAGCAAAAAGAAGTAAGGACCCTGGCACACAAGTTGGTGCTTGTATTGTAAGTGCAAACAATAGAGTACTTTCAGTTGGCTACAATGGTTTGGCTTTTGGTTGTTCTGATGATGAATATCCTTGGGATAGAGAAGGAGACTTTTTACAAACAAAATATCCTTATGTAGTTCATGCAGAACTGAATGCAATACTAAATAATAGAGGTGTATCTCTTGAAGGAGCAAGGATTTTTGTAGCATTATTTCCCTGTAACGAGTGTGCCAAAGCTATTATACAATCTGGTATCAAAGAGATAGTTTACCTTAGTGACAAATATGCTGATACAGATATAGTCCAAGCCTCAAAAAGAATGTTGAAGTCTGCTTGTGTTAAGATAACACAATTAGAACCAACTATAGATAAAATAGAAATATCCTTTAAAGTTGATGGAATATAATATAGTCACTGTAACCAGGCTTAAGTGTTTGTTCTAAGGGATTCAGGGTATAATTACTAAGGAAAAGGAGGGAATTAAATGTTAAAAGATTTTAAAGCATTTGCAATGAAAGGTAATGTAATTGACCTGGCAGTAGGAGTGGTTATTGGTGGAGCTTTTGGTAAAATTGTAAGTTCACTTGTAAATGATTTAATAATGCCTATTGTAGGAAATCTTATTGGTAATGCTGACTTTACGGATTTGTTTTATAGCTTAGATGGTACGAAGTATGTTTCCCTAGCAGCGGCACAAGAAGCAGGAGCAGCAACCATAAATTATGGTTTGTTTATTAATACAGTAATAGAATTTGTAATTATAGCTTTTTCAATATTTTTAGTAATAAGACAATTAGCCAAGTTAAAGAAAAAAGAAGAAGTAGTGGAAGAAGTAACCACAAAGAAATGCGAATTTTGCTTTACTGAAATACCAATGGAAGCTACTAGATGTCCACATTGCACATCTGTTTTAGAAGGATAAAGTAGATACTTATTATGGTTATAATTAAATAAAACATAGAGGTGTTTAATATGTATGGCCTAGTCTTAGAAGGTGGAGGCGCTAGAGGTGCTTATCATGTGGGAGTATATAAAGCTATTTTAGAAGAGGGAATAGAAATAGGTGGGATTACAGGTACTTCTATTGGAGCACTGAACGGTGCTATGATAGTTCAAGGTGATTATGAAAAATGCTATGAGCTATGGCATAATATTAGTTATTCCATGCTAATAGATAATAATGAGTATGAGATAGAAAGATTAAAAGACTTAAAATTTGAAAAGGAAGACTTGGTATTTTTAGCCAACAATATAAAAACTGTTATTGCAGATAGAGGCTTTGATATTACTCCTTTTAAAAAGTTGCTAGATAAATACATCCATGAAGAAAAGATAAGAC
>CAYZDC010000040.1:5101-13457 GCA_964477045.1 uncultured Tissierellaceae bacterium
GATCTGAATTAGACTTTGGTGTAGTTACTGTAAATGTTACAGACCTTAAATCAATAGAGATATTTAAAGAGGATATACCCCAAGGAGAGATAAAAGATTACTTACTTGCTTCTGCATTTTTACCAGTTTTTAAAACAGAAAAATTAGGGGGGAAAAGATATTTAGATGGAGGCTTTTACGATAATTTGCCTTTTAATATGTTAAAGAGAAAAGGCTACAAAAATCTAATAATCGTTAGAACCAATGCAAGAGGTTTAACTAGAAAAGTAGAATTTGATGAAGCCAATGCCATAATTGTATCTCCTTCAGAAGATATAGGGAGAACATTTTTAATAGATTCAGATAAAGCTAAAAGCAATATTGAATTAGGCTACTATGATGGCTTAAAAGCATTTAGAAAACTTAAAGGTAAAAGGTACTATATAGAAGTTGATCAACCTTCAGAATATTACTTCCAACTACTTTTAAATCTGGATAAAAATCAAGTTGAAGAAATTAAAGCAATAGTTAAGACTCCAGACCTACCCTATAAAAGAGTGTTATTTGAATATATAATACCCAAATTAGGGTCTGTACTAGGACTATCAAAGGAATTTACCTATGAAGATTTTGTAATTTCTTTATTAGAAAAAAAAGCAGATGCAGCAAAAATAGAAAGATTCAAAGTATATAAATTTAAAGAATTATTAGATCTAGTTAAAATGGAGAAGGTTACAGTGGCGAGAAAAGAAGATGAAGACTTAAGCACTATAGATAGGATTATTGAAATGGTTGATCTACCAACACTATTTCATAAAGAAGAAGTACTACTTAAAATAACGGATATTATTTTTCGAGAAAATATGTAGTTGCTTCTACTAGGACGGTGATAAAGCTGGACATAAGTAAAATAAAAAAAGCTATGGCAAATAGAATTCCAACAGCATTAGATATTATAGAAGAATATGCAGTATTAATACCACTAGTACAAACAAATGGACAATGGCAGGTTATATTTGAGCTAAGGTCAATGAATCTTAATACTCAGCCAGGAGAAATATCATTTCCGGGTGGGCAAGTAGAAGAAGGAGAGTCATATAAAGAGGCTGCTATTAGAGAGACCTTAGAAGAATTAAATATAGAAGAAAAGTCTATTGAAGTCTTTGGTGAATTAGATTACCTAATTTCCCATTCTAATATAAGTATTCACTGTTTTGTTGGAATAATAAGCGATGTAAATGTGGACAATATACTTCCTAACCCAGATGAAGTAGACCATATATTTACAGTGCCTTTAGAGTACTTCAAAAAAAATGAGCCAAAAGAATATAGCCTGGATTTAGAAACCAAGTATAATGCAGAATTTCCCTATAATTTGATACCAAATGGAAAGGATTATAAGTTTAGGAATATTGTAAATCGGATTTATTTTTATGAATATGAGGATTATATTATCTGGGGTTACACTGCAAAAATGATGAAAAACTTTATAGACATAGTAAGGGACCTATAATATATAGGTCCTTAAGTTTTGCTTAATGAATTGTTTAACTGGTCTTTTTCTATTTGTTTTAACTGTCTTAAAAAGTGGAATAACAGTATTGCTGTTAAAATAGAAGCTATAGAATCTGCAATAGGTCCAGCCATCCATATACCCTTTAAGCCATATATATTTGGTAAAATCAATAATGCTGGTATCAAAACAATTACCTGTCTTGATAAACTAAGAAATGCGGAGTGTTTTGGTTTTCCAATGGCCTGGAAAAATGCTGAAGATACAATTTGAAAGCCGATTATAGGTAAGGCCATTAAATAAGTTTTTATGCCAGGCACAGCTATTCCCAGTATTTGATCTAAATCGCTTTTATCACTTATAAATAATTCTATAATATTCTTTGGGAAAAATTGTGTTGCCACAAAACCAATTGTTGAAATGGTAGTTGCTCCTATTATTGCATAGACTAGTGCTTTTTTTACTCTACCATAATTTTCAGCCCCGTAATTATAGCCTATTATAGGTTGAGAGCCTTGATTTATCCCAAAGATTGGCATTAATACCATCATAGCCACACTTTGGATAACTCCCATACTTGAGGTGGCCAAATCTCCACCATACTTTTGCAAATTAGTATTTAAAAGTATAGTTACCATACTTGCTGCTAATTGCATACTAAATGGAGAGAAACCTATAGATACTATTTCCTTAAAAATAGGCCATTTAAGCTTCAAGTATTCTCTTTTTATTGTCAGCATACTTTTTCCTCGGATAAAATAGCTCATTACCCATATAGCTGAAACTGCTTGTGAAATTATAGTGGCCAAGGCAGCTCCTTGAACACCCATTTTAAATACGAAAATGAAAAGTGGGTCTAAAGCAGTATTTAAAAGAGCACCAATAAGCATGGTTATCATTGCTATTTTAGGATTACCTTCTCCCCGAATAAAATTATTCATACCAAATCCAATAGCTTGTAAGGGAGCACCAATTAATATTATTCTCAAGTAATCCATAGCATAATGTAAATTTGATTCACTGGCTCCTAATTTCCTTAATAAGGGTTCTAAAAAAATAAGACCTAGGATTGCAATAACCGAAGAAATTATAGCCAATAGAATTACTGCATTTCCTGCTATTCTATCAGCATCTTCTTTTCTATTTTGGCCTAAACGTATGGAGACTAGTGTATTACCTCCAATTCCTATTAGCATAGAAAAAGCCATTAATATAAGGGATACTGGCATTCCAACATATAAGGCCCCTATTGCAGTACCACTTACCCCTCGACCAATAAAAATTCTGTCTACTACATTATATAAAGCATTAACTAACATGCCAATAATTGCTGGAATTGAGAAACTTAAGAGCAGTTTTCCTACTGACTCTTCTCCTAACCTTTTTGCTCTATCAATTTGCTGTTTCATATTAACTCTCCTGTACAATAAAATTTAGGACTTCCAATTTAAAGTCCTAATATCTATTATACCCTATTTTAAATCCATATGCACCTAGTATATTTAGAGGGTCAAATTAATTAATTTTAGAAGAATTTGTATAATTTATATATAGGCTTTTAAAATATGATATAATATAATAAGAATGGTGAGTTAAAATATATATTAGTAATATTGAATAAATTATATAAAATTTTTAACAAGGGAGTGTTACAATTGAGTAAGCAAGTGTTTAAAGGAAATGTAATGTTTACACCTACAAAAGATAGTTTTAAAATTTATGAGAACTCTTATATAATGGTAGAAGATGGAAAGGTAGCAAAAGTATCTAAGGACTTAGATAATTCATACAAAAATGTGAGGGTTAAGGATTATGGGGACAAGTTAATTATACCAGGATTTATAGACATACATCTTCATGCACCTCAATATTCAAATAGAGGTCTAGGAATGGATGATGAATTAATACCTTGGTTAAACAATTATACTTTTCCAGAAGAAGGAAAATTCAAAGACCTGGATTATTCAAAAGTAGTATTTTCTAATTTATTGAATGATTTATGGAGATTTGGAACCACAAGATCTCTTGTATATTCTAGTATTTTCAAGGACAGTACAGCTTTGCTTATGGATATGTTTATGGATTCAGGCTTAGGAGCCTATGTAGGTAAAGTAAATATGGATAAAAATTCAGCCCCATATTTAACAGAAAATACTCAGCAGTCTATAGATGATACAGAAGAATTAATACTCCAATACAAAGATAAATCTTCTTTGGTTAAACCTATAATAACTCCAAGATTTGTGCCTACATGTTCTGCAGAACTAATGGATGGCTTAGGAAAGTTAGCAAAGAAATATGATGTTCCTGTTCAATCTCATTTAAATGAAAATACTTCAGAAATAATATGGGTTAGTGAATTGTTTCCAGAGTCAAAAAATTATTCATCTGTATATGATGAATTTGGATTGTTTGGCCAAACAACCACTATAATGGGACATTGTGTTCATAATAATAAAGATGAAATGCAACTAATGGCAGAAAATAAAGTCTATGTAGCTCATTGTCCTTATTCTAACTTAAATTTATCTAGTGGAATGATAAAAGTCAGAGAATATCTTGATATGAATATTCCAGTAGGCTTAGGAAGTGATATATCAGGTGGACATACCTTAAATATGACTTCTGTAATAAGAGCTGCTATTGAGATGTCTAAAATGGTTTGGTTGGACAGTGATAAAGAATTGGCTCCACTAACCTTATCTGAAGCTTTTTATTTAGCTACAAAAGGTGGAGGAAGCTTGTTTGGTAAAGTGGGTAGCTTTGAAGAAGGCTATGAATTCGATGCCTTAATTATTGATGATAGCTCACTTGTATTTGGTAGCGATTTGACCTTAGATGAAAGACTACAAAAATATATATACATTGGTGACGACAGAAATATTTTAGAAAGATATGTTAGTGGAAATAGAGTAGAAGAACCTAAAAAGGCTAGCTTTAATTAGAAGCAGGTAAAGGGGTGACATATTGTCTAGGCAAAATGGGATAACAGTAGAAGATATGCTTAAATTAGACATAATGAAAGGTTGCAAATTGGTAGCTGGTTTTAAAGGAATTCGAAATACTATATCAAGAGTTAATATTATGGCAGATCCCGAAATAATGGAATGGATACATGAAGGAGAATTCTTGTTAACCACAGCATATTTTTTTGAAAAAGAGCAAGATATTAAAGCTCAAAAAGAATTGTTGAATGTTTGCTATAATAAAAAATTAGCAGGCATTGGTATCAAGGTAAGTCCTTATTTAAAAGAGTTACCACAGGAGATTATTATTTTAGCTAATAAGTTAAATCTTCCTATAATAGATATACATCAGTCAATTCCCTTGGCTGATATTATGATGTCAACTTTTAAGGAAATATTTAACAAGCAAGCATCATTGCTTGAAAGAATTGAACACTTACATGAAAAACTAATGGCTGTTATGATGGAAGGCAAAGGAGTAAATGAAATTGTCAGAGTAGTACATGAGAACATTAGAAATCCGGCCATTCTGGTAATGAATTTCTCTGATGAAACTATTGAACATCTTTATGATAAGGATATAGAGATAAAAAGTGAATTGCTAAAAGAAATAAATGATTTTTATGCCCCCAATAATATTAAAAACAAAGTAAAAAGATTAGATGAAGATAAGGTATTAATAAATGGTAGGTATATTAAACGTATGGTCATGCCTATTATAATTAGAGATAATATATACGGCCACTTATTTTCTTGGGCTACAAATATGCCCTTGGGAGGATTTGACTTAGCGATAATAGAAAGTGCATCTACTACAATAGGATTATCTTTATTACAAGATCTTTCTGTAAAAGAAGTAGAAATTAGATATAGGTCAGAGTTTTTTGAAGACTTGATTTCCTTAGATGCAAAAAGAAAAAAGAAAGCTCTAGATAGGGCTAGGTTTTTTAATCTAAATCCAGACAACAAGTATTTAATCGAAGTTATTAGTTGCAGAATGATTTGGGATCTTCATGGTGAAGATGAAGAAGAATCAATAAATTACATAAGAGACTTTGTAAATACTATAGTTCCAAGTATTGAAGAGCTAGTGGTTTATTTAAAACTAGAAGGTTTGGTTTCTACAAAAGTAAATGGCATGCAAATACTTTTAGGATTTGAAAACGAAAAATCCACAATGAAAAAACTTGATGAATTTAATAATAGGCTTATGGAAATATTAAATAAAAAAAGTAAAAGTATAGAATTTAAAATGGGAGTAGGAAGAATTTATCCAGGATTAGAAAATGTAAATAAAAGCTTTTTAGATGCCCTTAGAGCAGTTAGAATAGGAAAGTCTATTTCAAACAAAGAAATAGTTACTTTTGATGAACTTGGAATATTTAAAATACTTTCTCAAGACTTTTTAAATGAAGAGTTAGAGGATTTCTACAACACCACCTTAAAACCACTGGTAGATTATGATGAAAAGAAATCTACGGAGTTAGTAAAGACCCTAGAAATATTCTTTAAGAACACAGGAAATTTAACTAGAATTTCAGAGCAGCTATTTGCCCATTACAACACAGTTTTATACCGAATAAATAGAATAAATGAAATAACAGGCATGTCTTTAGAGGATCCTAATCACAGATTAAACTTGGAAATAGCCTTGAAAATTAAAGATTTATTAGATAAATAAACCCAGCAGATTAATCCTGCTGGGTTATGCTTATTCTTCTAACAATGCAACCGCTCTAATTGGTGAACCTGTACCATCTCTTATTTTTAATGGTAATCCCATATATAAAAATCTTTTATTTACAACTTTGTCTAAATTTAGTAAGTTTTCTGTATTGGTAATATTGTATTCTCCGCATACCTGATGAGCTGAGAAATCATTGTCATCTGGAGTTAAATCTACTGCGGGTGCATCTACACCAATATTTACCACACCTTGGTCTGCTAGCCACTTTGCTCCATCATAACTAAGACCAGAATATTCTGCTTGGAACATATCTGTTCCAAAATATCTGTCATGATGGCCAGTGTATAGGAGCACAATGTCCCCTTCCTTTATTTCTTGTCCGGACTTTTTCACAGCTTGTTCTAAATCTCGGGGCTCAAAATAATTGGGATATCTTATATGGCTAACATCAATACAAATTGCAGAACCCCAGAAATAATCTAATGGCATATTATCAATAGTAGGACCATTAGGATTATATTCGTATACGCCATCGCTATGGGTTCCAGCATGCTCACTTATAAGTAAATTTCGAGCAGAGAATCCTAGTTTGCTTCCAGTAGCTTCCATACTTTCTTCATGAGTTTGGTTTGTCATAATAAATGTTTTTTGATGAATAGGATATATTGTCATACCCTGGTATATTTCTTGTGACAGGTCAATTAACTTTAAAGTCATATTATTCCCTCCTTTTAGTATATTATACATTATATAATTAAGATTAAATGAAAGATATATAGAAATTATACAAATTCTATGGAATACATACAAATAATATGTTAAAATACTGTAAAAGAGAGATAATATTTATATAAAAGTAACAAAGAAAAATGGAAATACTTGTGTTAGTATGGAGTTAAAGTTATAATTAGAAATAGGGAGGGTTATATTATGTATGATGTTATATTAACAAACGCAAGAATACCTCAAGGTGATAACACAATATTAACTAATATCTTAGTTAAGGACGAAAAAATTGCAGGATTTGTGGATACTATAGAAGGTGTAGAAGCCAAATCAACCATTGACGCAGAAGGTCATTTGACATTACCTGGTTGTATAGATTCACATACACATTTTATGTATCAAGGTTTTCCTCATAGAGAGAATTTTCTAACAGGTAGTGCTGCAGCCGTATCAGGTGGTGTAACTACAGTAATCGATATGCCATGTTGTTCAGTTCCATCTGTAAGAACAGCAGAGCAACTACAATTAAAAGTAGACCTAGTGCAGCCTCAATCCCTAGTAGACTTTGCACTATGGGGTGGGGTTACAGGAGAGGACGTAAGAGAAGGTTGGTTAGATAAGGTTCAAGAGCAAGCAGACTATGGAGTAGTTGCATTTAAAGCTTATATGACACCATCAGTTCCTACCTTCCCAAGAGTAACAGACCCAGAAATGTATGAAGCTTTTAAAGCAGTTGCAAAGACTGGACTACCAGTAGGAATTCATGCTGAAAACTATTCTATGTGCGATTACTATGTTAACGACTTCAGGGAAAAAGGTAGAATGGATGGTCCAGCCTGGGCAGAAGCAAGAATGGAACTAGCAGAAAAAGTTGCTATTCAATTAGGTATTAGCTTTGCTGAAGAATCTGGTGCTAGACTTCATATTGTTCATATGTCTACTGGTATAGGTGCAAAATTAGTAGGAGAAGCAAAGCAAAGAGGATTAAATGTTACTTCGGAAACATGCCCTCACTATTTGACTCTAAATGCTCAAGATGCTATGACTGAATATGGTGCTTTGGCAAAGATTGCTCCACCACTTCGAACAAAGAAAGATAATGAATTGTTATGGGAAGGTCTTAACAATGGAAGCGTTGACTTTATTGGTACAGATCATGCACCTTATGAGATAGAAAGTGAAAAAGCTAAAGAAGGAATGAATATATGGACAGCATTCCCAGGTATTCCTGGAGTAGAAACTATGGTACCTATCTTAGTAAGTGAAGGCTATAACAAGGGTAGGATATCACTTTCAAAATTAGTAGATATACTAAGTAAAAATGCAGCTATTCATTATGGCATATATCCAAAGAAAGGTGCTATGCATATAGGTTCAGATGCAGACTTTACTATAGTAGATTTAGACAAAGAGTGGACAATAGATGCAAAAGAAGAATCTTCAATGTGTGGTTATACTCCACTTGACGGACTTAAACTAAAAGGA